>JAOAGB010000040.1 GCA_026415995.1 Thermodesulfovibrio sp.
ATTACAATTGAAGATCCTGTAGAGTATAGAATGAGTTTTGCAAAGCAGAGTGAAGTTAACGAAAAAATCGGATATGACTTTGCATTAGCAGGTAGAAACTTTATGAGACATGACCCAGATATAATTCTTCTTGGTGAGATACGAGATGAACAGACAGCTCGAATAGCTATAAGAGCATCTATTACAGGGCATCTTGTTTTAAGCACACTTCATACCAATGATTCTGTAAGTGCAGTGCCACGATTGTTTGACCTGGGAGCTGATAAATTTTTACTCAGCTCCTCCTTGCTTGCAGTTTTAAGTCAAAGACTAATAAGAAAAATATGCCCTTTCTGTAAAGAATCAAGAGAAATTGATGATATGGAAAAAGAGATATTTTTATCAGCAGGAATTGATATTCAGAGAGTTTATTATGGTAAAGGTTGTAAAATGTGCCGTAATAGAGGTTATTTAGGAAGGACTGCCATTGGAGAGTTAATGATTGTTAATGAAAAAATTAGAGAAATGATATATGCAGGAGCATCATTTAGTAGCCTTTTTAATGCAGCAAAAGAAAATGGTATGTTGCCACTCAAGATTGACGGATTAAAGAAAGTTAAAGAAGGTATAACTACCTTGACAGAAGTTGAAAGAGTTGTTGGATGAGCATCTATAGATACAAAGCCTTAGACTCAAATGGTAGAATTTCAACAGGCTTTATAAAAGCGCAAAATGAAATAAATGCTTTAAATACCCTGACTTTGAAAAATTTATATATTGTCTCACTTTTCCAGATCCCCCAGATTTTGCATCCTCTTATTTCTATTTTCTCAGTAAAAATAAAGAATATTGAACTTATTGAGTTTACTAAAAATCTATCAATAATGTTGAAGGCAGGCATACCTATTACTACAGCGCTTTCAGATATTGCTGAAAACATATCAAAGGAGAAATTCAGAAGAGTTATTACAGATTTAAGGGAAATGATTGAAAAGGGTGTTTCTTTTAGTGAGGCAATTGCTTATCATAGTGAGATTTTTCCTTCTGTATTTCAATATTTGATAAAAATTGGAGAGGAAACAGGAAGGCTTGATAAAAGTCTGGATGATTTGGTGAATCATTTTCAAAAAATTGAAGATTTAAAGACAGCCATAAAGAGAGCCCTAATTTATCCAATATTTGCTACAGTTGCTTCCTTTGGTGCTATGGGTTTTTGGATTGTCTATGTACTTCCCAAAATTGTCAATGCTATGAAAGACATGGGTATCAAGATTCCGCTGATTACTCAAATACTTGTGGAAATAGGCACGATGTTACAAAAATTTTACTATCTCATACCAGTTATTTTTATTTTATTGTTCATATTTTTTCATATTTTCAAGAAAAATTCTAAAATTAGACTTTTAAGAAGCTATTTAAGCTTCAGGCTGCCAATATTTAAACAAATTTTTTACACTCGAGCAGTTGCACTTTTTTGTGAGCAGATGAGAATTCTCATGGGAGCTGGTATTCCAATAGATAGCGCCTTTGATATGACTGCTGACGTAATTAACAATGAACTTATGAGAAAAGCAATAATGAATGCAAAAGAAAAGATTATGACAGGACAGAGGATTTCTCAAGCATTGAAGGAAGAGAAAGTCTTTCCTTCTCTCATGATAAGACTTATTGATGTTGGTGAATCTTCTGGAAGATTAGAAGAACAATTAAACTTTTTAAATGAGCATTATACTAATTATCTTCAAGAGTATTCAGCCAGACTTGGTAAAGTAATAGAACCTGTAATGATAGGAGTTATAGGATTGTTTTTCGCTATAGTGATTGTGAGCTTGCTTAGTCCTCTCTATGAGCTTATATCAAAACTTGGAAGATGACATTGGATTATTTACAGTTTTATAAATTAAGAGAGGATCCCTTTGGAATAACACCAGACCCGGACTTTTTTTATCCCTCTCGTTGGCATATGGAAGCTCTTCAATCAATGGAATACCTCATCAGGAAAGGTGAAGGTTTCATGTTGCTTACAGGTAGCCCAGGGACTGGTAAAACCACGCTAATAAGGACTTTTTTAAAAAATTTTGGGAAAGAGATATCTCCAATTGTTATTTATCAGTCTACATTGTCTCCTAATGAATTTTTAAAATTTCTCGCTTTTTTAATCTGTAAAGAAAAATTAGAAAATTTAGAGAGAAAGGAAACAGATAAAATAACTATCATTAAAGTTTTGACAGATGAATTCATACAAAGAAGGCAATTAGGCATAAAAAATTTAATAATTATAGATGAATCACAGGATTTACCAGAGGAAACCTTGATTGAAATTAAACATTTATCAAACATAGAAACGGAAAAAGAAAAATTATTACATTTTATTCTACTTGCTCAGCCCTATTTTGAAGAAATGCTCTTAAAACCCGCTTTTGCACAATTAAATCAGAGAATAAGTCTTAAAGTGAGCCTTGAAAGTTTTGATAAGGAAGAAGTTGAAAACTATATTAAATTCAGACTACAAAGAATCGGTGAAGTACCTATTAACTTTGATAAGGGTGCAATAAAATTAATTCATAAAGCTTCAAAGGGTATCCCGAGATTAATCAATTTAATTTGTTCCAGAGCTTTAATGATAGGATATATGGAAAGTTCCTATACAATAAAAAAATCCTATGTAAAAACAGCTATCAAGCATTTAAAAATAGAATGAATATTAGACATTTTTTGTCCTATTAATAATTGGAATGTTCATTTCTTTGGAAATGTTGTCTAATAATAAATGCATCTTTTCATAAACTTCATAAATTTTCTCCCTATTTTTAGTAAACTCTGTATAGAAAAGCTGATGCCTTCTACCATTATGCAATCTTGCATCCACGTGGAAGAAAAAGGTATTTGTTCTTCCTGAAATCTGATCTGATATTTCTATTTGTTTAATCTGAGAAAGTGAGAAGTTAATTGAAAATATAAATTTTTTCACTTTAACTGTTCCTCTTAATTTATCTATAACTGTTTCCATAGGACTTAAATATCTTCTAATTAAATAAAAAATAAAAATATACATAAAAAGAGCAAATGAAAATAACATATATTTTTCATTATCTTTTGGAAGTGAGACTAAAAAAAGTAACAAGAGAGGATAAAATATAAATACAAAGAATAGTCTTAGAGTATCATAGAAATTCGGCTTTTTATAAATTATAACCTTTGCTGAATTAAGTTCTTTTATTATCAAATTTGGAATGTTAATTTGCTCTCTTTCAATTCGAGGTTTATCTTTCTCTACTATCACATCTTTTATGCTTCCATCAATTCTTATTCTTTCTTCGAATCCCTTACTGAATTTAATCATATATCCTGTCCCAGTTGAGTAAGCTGTATAACTCTGAAACCCTATAATGTTTGCCATATTGAGAAAAATTTTTAGTGTATCTTCAGGAGTTTCTTGTATATCTAATGTAAATACTGTGTTTATTTTTCTTCCATCAATTTTCTCTATTTCCATTCTTATCCTATTTTCATTTTTAATTTTATAAATCGAGATGTTAATTTTTTTTATAAGTTCAAAGGATATTATTTCTCTTGACCTGAAGAGTAGATTTTTTATCCAACCTAAGGATAAAGCATTGTCAACTCTTTTCATATTTATTTCAAACAACTTTGGTGGAGCTGAGAAGAAAACCATAAGAAAAATTCCCAAGATCAAACCTATCATAATTATTGTGAAAATTGAAAATTCCATGCTTTTTTCTGAAAATTTTTTTATAAGAAATAAAATGGCAGGCATTTCAATGAGTACGAGGATAAAAATTAGGATTATAACAGTTAACTCTTTTGTGAAAATACCTTTTTTAGTGCTTAATAATAATGATTCTCCCCAGACATTGTCATTAACATATAGTTTCATTGGAAATTTAGTTATTTTCACTCATTTTTGTTATATATCCTTTTACTTCCAAATATTTTGCAATTCCATTTCTTGTAATCATGCCTGAAATTTTTCCTTCCTCTAAAATAACAAGCCTGCCCATGTCATTTCTTATCATTCTTTCAAGGGCATTTATAACTGTGTCCTCAGGAGAAACTTCCCATTCAGATTTATGTCTACCATAGAACTCAGAGACTTCTCTAATTCCTCTATCTCTTTCCGGAATATTTACAATATCCCTAAGAGTTAAAATTCCTAAATATTTATCTTCAGATACCACAGGAAAACCTGTATAACCATACTTTAAAAAATAATTATTAATTACCTCTTCAATTTTCATTGATGGAATAACGGTGATTAATTCTTTCACCATTAAATCCCTTACTTTAACATTCTCCAGTAAAGCTTGAAGTGTAGTCTGTTGATAGCTTCCATAGGCTGCAGAGTAAAGAAACCATCCTATAAGGATTAGCCACAGTCCCGTTGGAATACCAATAAAAAGTGATGATATTCCAATAACAATGAAAATCATAGCAACCACTTGTCCAATTTTTGAGGACTTCCTTGTAGCATATAAATAGTCTTTTTTCCTTTGCCAAAGAAAAGCTCTCAAAACTCTCCCACCATCCATGGGAAAACCGGGAATTAGATTGAAAAATCCGAGTATTAAATTGATGTCAGAAACATAAGAAAAAAGAGCTTTCAATCCGATATCTTGTGTTTTTATTTCCATTAGAAAGAAAATTCCTGCAAGAATAAAACTTATAACAGGTCCTGCAATAGCTATTCTAAACTCAGCCCTCGGATTGGGCGGTTCTCCTTTCATTTGAGCGACACCTCCAAAAATAAAAAGCGTGATACTTTCAATTGAAAGTTTATATCTTATAGCTACCAGTGAATGGGCAAGTTCGTGTATGGCCACTGATAAAAATAGTAAAAATGAAGCTAAAACTCCTTTAATCCAATAGGATGCTATGGGTAACTGAGGAGTAATTTTTGGAAAATAAAAAGTTGAAAGAGACCACGTTATTAAGCCGAATATTATTAACCATGTATAATGTATTTTTATGGGAATTCCAAAAATTTTTGCAATTTGCCATGTTCCGTGGGTAAAACTATTCACTTTTTTCTTCTCCTTATCCACTTATCTATTTCTATTACTAAAATAACTGTGGAGGCAATAATTAGAATATTTTTCCAATCTTCTGCTGAGATAGGTTCTGTTCTGAAAACCCATTGAAAGGGAAAGGCATATATAAAGGCAATTTGAGCAACTGTAGCAGCAATTAAGCTGAGAAATAGAAAAATGTTGCTGAAGGGATTTATCCTGAATATAGATTCATACTCAGATCGACTATTCCAAGCTTGGAAAAATTGAAAGAAAACCATTGTTGTAACTGCCACTGTTCTGGCTGTCTCTAAGGATTCCCCTTGATGAAGAGAATTCATAAAGGTATAGGCAACTCCAAGAGAAATTAATACTCCTACAATAATAGTTCTCTCAATCATAAGTCTTGACATTATTCCTTCTTCGGGCGGTCTTGGCGGTCTTTCAACAACTCCCTTTTCGCCCGGTTCAAAGGCAAGTGCGATTACTTGTAGTCCGTTTGTTACAAGATTAATCCAGAGTATTTGAGCTGGGAAATAGGGAATTGGCAATCCAGTAATAACTGCACCAATAATAGATAGAATAGAAGCAAGACCTGTTGGTATAAGGAAAAATATTACTTTTCTTATATTGTCGAAAACTATTCTACCCTCTTTTACTGCATTGAATATACTCGCAAAATTATCATCTGTTAGCACCATATCCGATGCTTCACGTGCCACGTCTGTTCCGCTTTTACCCATAGCAATTCCTATATGGGCTGCCTTAAGCGCAGGTGCATCGTTTACACCATCTCCTGTTACAGCTACAATCTGACCTTGAGCCATTAGTTGTCTTACTATCTTTAATTTATGTTCAGGAGATACTCTTGCAAATATTGAAACAGTTTTTATCTTTTCAAATAATTCCTCATCGGTTATTTTTTCTAAATCTTTTCCTGTTAATACCTCTGATTTTTCATCCCCTATACCGAGCATATTGCCTATGGCTTTAGCTGTTACGGCATGGTCACCCGTTATCATTACTACTCTTATGCCTGCTTTTTTACATCCCTTAATAGCTTCAATTGCTTCAGGTCTTGGTGGATCTATCATTGCCTGTAATCCAGCAAATATTAAATTTTCAGAAGCATAACATCTTTCTATTTCTCTACAGGAAAGCTCTTCAAGGTCTTTGGGCGCTTTTAAATAGGCTAAGGCGAGAACTCTCATCCCCTCCCTTGCAAATTTGTTAATTATAGAATGAATTTCTTTTTTATTAAGCTCTTCTCCCCAAATATTTTTATGACATAGGTCAATTATCTTTTCAGGAGCACCCTTTAAGAATATAATTTTTTCTCCTTTATGTTTATGTAAAGTTGCCATATAACCACGCTCAGATTCAAAGGGTATGGTCTCTATTAATTCATATTTTCTCTCTTCTTCAGCTAAAATTAAGCCTGCCTTCATAGCTGAGACAATTAAAGCTCCCTCTGTAGGATCTCCTTCAAGCTTATAATACCCATTTTCTTCATAGATAGCAGATTCATTGCATAAAAGCCCGATTCTAAGGGTTTCAATGAGGGCTTCATGTCCTTTTCTTATATCAATTTCTAAGCCATTATGAAGAATTCTACCTTTTGGTTCGTATCCACTTCCTTCTACTTCATATATATTCTTACCATCATAAATTAACTTGACTGTCATTTCATTTTTAGTGAGCGTACCTGTTTTGTCAGTGCATATTACGGTGGTGCTGCCAAGAGTTTCTACTGCATGAAGCTTTCTTATAATAGCATGCTTTTTAGCCATACGCATCACTCCAATAGCTAATGTGACAGTCACAACCATAGGAAGTCCTTCAGGGATAGCAGCTACTGCAGCAGCAACAGCAGTCATAAACATTTCTTTAAGGGGTTCTCCTATTATCAATCCCATAATAAAGAGCAATACAGAGGCTATTACAACTACAATGCCGACCATATTAGCAAAACTTTGTATTTTATTCTGAAGAGGTGCCTTTACAGTTTCAGATTCCTTTACATACTTTGCAATTTTACCAAGCACTGTATTCATTCCTGTCTCAACGACCACTCCTCTTGCTCTTCCTGTAACTACAACAGTTCCCATGAATGCCATATTTTTTTGATCACCATAGGTTAAGTTTTCTTCTCTTAAGGTATGATGGTGTTTCTCTACTGGCAGAGATTCTCCTGTTAGAATGGATTCATCTATCTTTAGCTCAACTGTATGAATAAGTCTTATATCAGCTGGCACACGAATCCCTGAGTAAAGAATTACTATATCTCCGGGAACCAGCTCTTCACTGTTTATTTCCTTTTCAACACCGTCTCTTAAAACTTTTGCCTTAGGAACAAGCATTTTCTTTAAAGCTCTTACACTTTGTTCAGCTTTATATTCTTGTAAGTAGCCAATTATTGCATTTAGTATGACAACAGCAAATATGACACCTGCATCAATGTACTCCTTGAGAAAGATTGTGACTATGCCAGCTATAATTAGAATATAGATCAGCGGACTTGCAAATTGATGAATTAATATTTTAAGCCTGTTTATTTTCTCTTCTTCTGCAAGTTTATTTAGACCAAATTGTTTAAGCCTATTTTTTGCTTCCTCTGAGTTAAGACCTTTTTCAGAGGTTTTTAGCTTATGATAAACTTCCTTTAAACTAATTTGATACCATTGCATTTTTATATTCTTTTGCTTTTAGATAGGTAATATCCTATTGAGAGTGCCAATATTATAGCTGCTATTCCAAGCATTGTAATACTGGATATTTCCTTTACATCGAGAATTATAACCTTCCTTGCTATGGCTATCATTGCTACAGCTAAAACAACCTTTACATGGTCAACTCCCTCTTTGAGGTAGGTTTTAGTTATAGATTCTAAGAGTTCTATTCCGATGATAACCAGCATGAAAACTCCAAAAATTTCAAGAAGTTCATCGAGCTCAAGAAGAAACAGAGGTGGAGACATTATGTCTTTTACTATTACATAAACTAACTCTACAGTAGCAAGTAAAAGGACAATAGCAAGAAGAAAAATTATTACAACAATTAGTGCACGTTTAAATTTTATGATAAAATCAAACATTAGCAACTATTTTAATTTAATTTGACAAAGTAAGTCTATTGATGATATTTTAAAAAAACACAAGTGAGGAGGTATACTTATGAAAAGAGAGATAAAAAGAACTTCTGATAGAGCCTCATTGGTTGAGCTTCTTGAGAAAAAATTAGCAGAAATTCGCAACAACTATATTGAAATTGATGATTTAAAAATTAATCTTCCCGAAAGCTTTGAAGTTGAGCTTGAGTATAAGGAAGAGCAAAAAGATGATAAAACAAAATATAAAGTTGAGATTGAAATAGAATGGAGTAAATAAAAATTCTTATATCTTTTTTTCATAAATTCTTAAAGTTTTATATTTTTTTGCACCAACAACCTGTGTAAGGTTAATAGTATCGAAGTTATCTTCAAGTATCCATGAAAATTCACATTTTTTAAAGCCATACTTAAGTGCACCCTTGAAGGCTTCTCTTATCATGATAGATTCGACGCCCTTATGTCTAAAGTTATTTTTTACTCCGAAAAGAAGCAGTCTAATAGCGTTTATCTTTCTTCTGTAGTATAGGACTTTAAATATTGAAAAGGGTGTTAGTCGTCCTTTTATTCTCCTTAGTATTTCATTAAAATCTGGTATGGCACCAAAAAAACCAACAGGTTGAGAGTCTTTTTCAGCAACTATGACTAAGTCTGAAATTGCAATAGTTTTAAGTTTTTCAGCCATATAATCGATTTCTTCTTTAGTTATAGGGATAAAACCCCAGTTTTCTCTCCATGCTTCATTATAGACTTCCATGAATGCATATAGTTCTTCTTTGAGATTTTTTAAATTTACTTTTCTTGCAATTATTCCATTTTTTTCAGCAAAGCGTGCAATTCTGTTTATTTTTGATGGAAGTTCAGAAGGCACATCGGTAATAAAACAGTAAAGATCTTTCACTTTTTCCATGCCATAGGCTTTTGCAAGAGAGTTATAATAGGGTGGATTATAAGGAATCATGAGCATTGACGGGGTTTCAAAGCCCTCATATAGAAAACCGCATTCTTCATTGGTTGAAAGATTCATAGGTCCACGCATAATTTTAAGTTTATTTTCTAAGAGAAATTCCTTAGCTTTATCAAAGAGGATATTAGCGGTTTCATTATCATTAATACATTCAAAAAGTCCGAAGAATCCCACATCGTCTTTTTGAAACTCAAGATGAGCATAATTTACTATACTGGCAATTCTTCCTATAGGCTTAGAATCTTTATAGGCGATGAAAAATTTTGCCTTTGCTCGGTAAAAAAAAGGATTTTTTTCACTTAGATGTTCCATCATATCTCTTATCAAAGGAGATGCATAATAGGGATCACCTTTATAGAGATAAAGAGGGAGGGTGACGAACTCCTTTAATTGTCTTTTATCCCTAACCTCAACTATGTTTATTTTCATAGGTTACTGTTTTAAGAGCTTTATCTCTGGATAATTCTTAGCAATAAGGCATTGAGTCTTTGAAAAATAGATAAAAGTTCAAATTACTCCCAATGCCTTGCCAACTTTAGCAAATGCCTCAAGAACTCTGTCAAGATGTTCATCTGTATGAGTAGCCATATAACTTGTTCTTATTAGTGCTTTTCCTGGTGGAACCGCTGGTGAGACTGCCACATTAGCAAAAATTCCCTCTTCCTGTAGCATCATGACAAATTTAAAAGCAAGCTCATCATCCCCTACAATTACTGGAATTATAGGGGTTTCTGCAACTCCAATATTAAATCCAAGTTCACGAAACCCTTTTAGCATTTTATTTGTATTTTCCCAAAGTTTTTCTCTTCTTTCAGGTTCACTTACTATGATGTCTATAGCTGCTGAAACAGCAGCAACTGATGCAGGAGGGGGGCTTGCACTAAAAATGAAGGCTCTACCAAAATGTTTTATGTAATTTATTACATCCTTTTCTCCAGCAATAAATCCACCAATTGAGGCAAGAGATTTACTATATGTTCCCATAATAAGGTCTACTTCTTTTTCAAGTCCGAAGTGTTCTGCTGTTCCTCTTCCGGTACTTCCTAACACTCCGATGCCATGGGCATCATCAACCATTAATCTTGCACCGTACTTTTGACAAATATCATACACCTCAGGAAGTTTTACTATGTCACCTTCCATACTGAAAACACCATCAACGACTACAAGCTTTGTTCTATCTTCACATTCTTTAATGACTCTTTCAAGGTCTTCTATATCATTATGCTTGTATCTTTTCACTTCACCAAAGGAAAGTCTGCAACCATCAACAATGCTTGCATGATCCATTTTATCTATTATTACTACATCATCTTTTCCTACAAGGGAAGCAATAACGCCAAGATTTACCTGAAAGCCCGTTGAAAATATAAGCGCTGCTTCTTTACGCATAAACCAAGCAAGTTTTTCTTCAAGTTCTATATGAATGTCAAGAGTTCCATTTAAAAATCTTGAACCTGCACATCCTGTCCCGTATTTTTTTATGGCATTAATTGCAGCTTCCTTAACTTTCGGATGATTGGTAAGTCCGAGGTAGTTGTTTGAGCCTATCATTATCATTTTTTTGCCATTCATTATTACTTCTGGACCCTGAGCAGACTCAATTACCCTGAAATACGGATACATACCTATTTTTTGCAATTCATAGGCTGTAGTAAATTTAAAACATTTTTCAAAGATATCTTTTCTTATAGCCACTGATTCTCTTTGTACCACTTTGCTGTCCATTCCATCCCTTCCTTTAGCTTAGTTTTTGTTTTAAAGCCGAGCAATTGCTCAGCTTTAAGGGTAGAACAAACCCAGCATGGCTGGATAAGTTCTTTAAGTTTATCGCTATTTATTATACTTTTTTTATCAAATTTTTGAAATACTTCCATAAAAAACTTCCCTATACTGTAAGGAATTTTAAATTTTAAAGGCTTCTTTTTAAGAGCATCTGATATTAAGGAAACTATTTCATGGGTAGTATAAGGCTTGGAATCAGCAAGGAAAAATGTTTCATCTATTGCTTTTTCGCTTTTTGAGACTAAAATTAAGCCTTTTATAAGATCATCGACATAGATTAGAGAATAAATTCCTTCTATAAAGTAAAAAACAATTCCTGCCTTTATCATTTTAAAAAAAGTAAGAAAGTCACTATCTCTTGGACCATAAACAGCAGGAGGTCTTATTATTGTTATGGGCAATTTACTTTTGAAAGACTCCACTGCTTTCTCACCCATTAGTTTGCTCTTTCCGTATTCTGATACTGGCTTTGGTTCGGTTTTTTCATTAACAGGAAGCCTGTCTCGGCAGGGTCCTACAGCTGCGAGACTACTGACATGAACAAATCTTTTAAGTGAAGGATTTCTTATTGCTGCAATCTCTATGAGGTTTTTTGTTCCAAGATAGTTTGAATTAAAAAACTCCTCAGTATTTTTTGCTTTTGTAATACCTGAAAGATTAAATATGTAATCAAAATTCCAATCAATTTTTTCTAAAGAATTCTTATTAGAAAGATCAGCCTGAATAAGTTTTACATCAAGACCTTGAAGAAATCTAATTTTATAAGGATTCCTCACAATACAGTATACCTGATAGTTTTCTTTTAAAAGGGATTCTGCAAGATGGCTACCTATGAATCCTGTACCACCTGTAATCAAAACCTTCAATCTGCCTTCCTCACTTTAAGAGTAAGTCCTTGAACCTGTTCAACTATGATTTCTTGGTCTTTTTTTATCTCTTCATCCGATATAGCCTGCCAAAGCTCGCCATGAACCATGACCATTCCTTTGTGTTTGTCAATGTCAGTTTTTGCGACGCCTTTAAGTCCTATGAGTTCTTCAACTCCTGTAACAGGCTTTCTTTTATAAGCCTTATAGGCAAGCCTAAGAAGAAGAGCGAAAAATAGGGCAGTAACAATTGTTACAGGAATTATTACTGATATGGAGAGTTTAAACAGAGGGTTTTCTGTATCAAACAACATAATAGATCCTAAAACAAAACATATAATACCTCCTAAGGTTAAGAGTCCATAAGAAGTAAATTTAAGTTCAAGAATAAAAAGTATTATTCCAAGCAGTATAAGTCCTGCTGCAGCATAATTTATGGGCAGTGTTTGAAGACTATAAAAAGCAAGAATTAATGAGATTGCTCCTATTACACCTGGAAAAATTGCACCAGGATTGCTTAACTCAAAAATGATTCCATAAATACCTATCATTAATAAAATATAGGCAATATTCGGATTACTTAAAAAGTTCAAAAGCCTTTCTCTAAAATTCATTTGTAATTCAGTTACCTTAGCATTTTTTGAATTTATAGTCTTTTCTCCTAAGACAGTCTTAACCTTTCTACCATCAAGTTCTTTAATAAGGCTATTTAGATCTTCTGCGATAATGTCAATCACCCTTTGTTTAAAAGCTTCTGTTTCCGTGGAAGATATGCTTTTTCTTACTGCTTGTTCAGCCCATTCAACGTTCCTTCCTCTTTGTTGAGCAATGGATTTTATATATGCTACAGCATCATTAGTAACCTTTTCAGCCATTGTTTTATCCATTTTTTCTCCACCCATTGCAACAGGATGGGCTGCACCAATATTTGTTCCTGGAGCCATGGCAGCAACATGAGCAGCCAATGTGATAAAAGCACCTGCGCTGGCTGCACGTGCACCCTTTGGTGATACATAAACTACCACGGGCACATGAGAGTTAAGAATTTCTTTTACCATCTCTCTCATTGATGTATCAAGTCCTCCTGGTGTATCAAGTTTAATAATTATTACTTCTGCCTTAATTTCGTGAGCCTTTTTTATCCCTTTTATTACATATTCAGAATGGGGAGGATTTATCACTCCATCAACTGTAAGAACTAATATCTCCTTCGCTGAAACTGTTAAAGGTACTAAAGGTAATATTAAAAACATAAAAAATATTAAAATCAAAATTGATTTTTTCATATTGAAAAATTATAACAAACTTTTGATTTTTTCTTTTAGCTTGTTAATTATTTTTTGAGCAAACTCTTGATCTAATATGCCTGTCCCTGAATTAATTTCAAAAATTCTTTTAGGTAATTGCAAATTATCAAGATCAAAGCCACATCTTATTTTAAAACGATATTTATTTACATATATTTCTTTTCCAATTTCATTTAATCTATCCTCATCAAGTTCGTATCCAGCAAGTTTTAAACATTTTAAGACCATCTCTGGGGTATAAATCTCCCTTCCGAAGAAACATATGACAAGGCTTGAGATAATCTGTCTCCACAACTCCTCATTTATCAATTTTTCAGCAATTTCCTTTTCATTAAAAGATTTTATCATAGCCTCTTTGTCAATGGCATATCCAGCTCCATCAAGATGACTGTGTCTTGTGCCAAAGAGATAGCCAATATGGGCCCCATATCCTGTATGATATCCTGGCATCTCGTTTTTTCCATAAGTAAGAGCAAAATCTTTCCCTCCATATTTAGAGGAAACATATTCAATACCTTTCCCAATATCCTTGAATAACTCACTCTCACCATAAATTATTTTTTTTATCAGTTCAATATAGGATTCCACATTTCCCCACTGAGGAATAAGTCCTTCTGTCATTTTTTCCTTTATTATTCCTTTCTCAAAGGCTTCTGTAAGCCATGCAAGTGTTACGCCTGTAGAGATTGCATCAAGTCCCATGTCTTCAACAGTTTCAATAAGTTTCAAAACTCCCTCAGAGGAAGTTATACCAAGCATAGTACCAAGAGCATAAATTAATTCATAATCGTATGAAAGATATACTGTTCTGTAAAAATATGGTTCGTCCTCATAGGGTTTCCTCAAAGCTGCTAAATGAATACAAGCAACAGGGCAATGAGAACAGGCTACTCTCCTGCCTAAATGTTTCTCTGCAAAACTCTCTCCAGATATGTTTTCAATGCCAATAAGTTCATTTGTCAAAAGATTTTTTATGGGTATTCCCTTTGAAAAACTAAGAGGCATTATATTAGCAGGAGTTCCAAGTTCATGGTATTTTTTCATTTTATCTGACTGTGCAAGCTGAGATAGTAACTCACCATATATTTCTTTATATGTCTTGAAATCAGTAACTTTTAGGTCTCTTTTTCCTGAAATGACAACTGCTTTAAGATTTTTACTTCCAAATACTGCACCAAGTCCAAGTCTACCGAAATGTCTATATGTTTCAAGGGTAACGCAAGCATAAGTTATCATTTTTTCTCCTGCAGGTCCTATCCTCATGATTGTTCTTAGACCTGCGCCTGTCTCCTGTTTTCTTATAAGACTTCCGGAAGAGACTCCCTCATCAAGTCCCCATAAGGTTGTAGCATCTCTGAAATAAATTTTATCTCCATGGATTGCAAGATAACAAGGTCTTTCACTTTTACCCTTTATAACTATTGCTCCATATCCAGCCATTCTTATTGCTATGGCACTTCTTCCACCTGCATGTGATTCACCAAGATTACCTGTATGTGGAGATTTAAACATGGCTACAGTTTTTGAGGCGATTGGGAAGAGTCCATTTAGAGGTCCAATAGCAAAAATAATAGGATTTTCAGGAGAGAAAGGGTCTATATTATCTGGGCAGTTTTCATGAAGAAGTTTGATTGCAACTCCAGTACCTCCAATGAATTGGGAAAATAACTCAAGCCTATCTTCAATCCAGAATTTCTTTTTTGAAAGATCAATATATAAGACTTTTCTTAGAGTATCCTCTTTTATCATAGTCTTTTATGCTCCAGAACTTTGTAATGACAACTTTTTGCACATTCTCCACATTGAATGCATATTACAGGCTTATTTTTTGAATTATTCCAGCCGATGGCATCAAGAATACAGGCTTTCACACAACTACCACAGCCTGTGCATCTGTCTTCTTTAAGTAAAACTCCACCACCCTTTCTTACTATTAATGCATCTTCAGGACAGGCACGGGCACAGGGCGGGTCTTCACAGCCGCGGCAGACAAAAACTGAAAAGCCTCTTGATATTCCACCCTGAGATCTTACCTTTATACAAGAGCTTTCAAGTCCTACTGCAAGATGGGCTCTTCCGCAGGCAAACATGCATATAAGACATCCTACACACTTATTTGAGTCCTTTACGAAAACAGGCATAAGGAAATTATAACATGTTATAATTTCAAATTGAGAATGGAAGAACAAATTCTCCTATTTTTTCATAAAACTATTGCCAATCCTTTTTTAGATTTATTAATGGTGTTTTTTACTGAAAAGGGATGGCTATTAGTTTCTATTTTTGTTATGATTTTTCTTTTAAAAAAATACAGAGAAAAACAATATGAAACTATTCTTTATTTTATAATGGCATTGATTGCTGGTTTTTTCCTTTCTGATTGGTTTTCAGAGGAGATAAAAATTTTAATTAAAAGAATTCGTCCGTGTTGGAAAATCGATTTCAGGCATGTAGTAGGATGTACTGCCTCAGGCAGTTTACCTTCTAATCATGCTTCAAATGCATTAGCAGGAGCTTTAATATGTGGACTGTTCCTAAAGTACAATTTTAGTAATGGACTATTAAAAAAACTTTTATATTTATATATAATCTCTGGTGCTGCATTTGTTTGTATTTCCAGAATCTATTTAGGTGTACATTGGCCTTCAGATGTATTAGCAGGAGCTCTAATAGGAGCAATAGTTGGCTTTACAACATATCAAATCACTATGAGGATAAATTCTATAAAACGATTGTTTTATTTCTCTCTGATTCTGGTAACTTTATTCAGAATCTACTTCATCCTCCATTCTCCCGTAGACATTTCTCCTGATGAGGCTCATTACTGGGAGTGGTCAAGAAGACTTGACTTAAGTTATTACTCAAAAGGTCCAATGATTGCCTATTTAATCGCTTTTTCCACATGGATTTTCGGAGATAACCCTTTAGGAATAAGATTCCTTGCAATAGTATGTTCTTTTTTAAGCAGCATCTTTGTTTATAGTATTGGTAAGAAGCTTTTTAGTGATAAAGTTGGATACATAGCTGGAGTCCTTTTTCAGCTAATACCTTTATTCTCAGTATACGGAGTAATTTTTACAATTGACAGCCCCTTTATTTTTTTCTGGGTTGTCTCAATTTATCTTTTTTTACTTGCAATAGATGGAAGGAAAGGATACTGGCTAATTCTTGGAGTTTTTATAGGATTTGGATTGCTTACTAAATATACAATGGCTTTTTTCTATATATGTATGTTTTTCTACCTTTTAAAAATAACAGGAAAATCATCTTCTTTACTTCAGTATGGTAGAATAAAAGATTTCAAAAATCCCATGCTTTATTTGTGTATTGTTATTTCTCTTATTGTTTTTTCTCCTGTTATAATTTGGAATTTTCAGCATGACTGGGTTACTTTGAAACATACAGCAGGACAGGCGCATATTTATGATGGCTTTAAAATTTCTTTAAAATATTTTGTTGAATTTTTAGCAAGTCAACTCTTGGTTGTTACACCTTTAGTTTTTATCTCTGCCTTTTATTTTCTTCTTAAGCCTTCTGTTTTAAATCTTCAGCCTAATACAAGATGGTTTCTTATTTCCTTTTCAGTACCCATTTTAGTTTTCTTTTTGATTAAAAGCTTACAAGGGAAAGTTCAAGCAAATTGGGCAATGACTGCTTATATTCCTTTTCTATTAATTATTGCCTATTTTTTCGAAAAGAAGTTATATAGAAAAGTTATTATATCCTCTATAATTCTGGCATTTATTTTTACAGTTTTAAGCTATGCCGTGCCTTTTCTAAATTTACCAGCTAAGATGGACCCTTCTTCGAGACTTAAAGGATGGAAAGAACTCGGTATTAAAGTATCCGAAATTAAAAGAGAACTTGAAAAGGATGGTGAGGTTTTGATTTTCTCTGATAGATATCAAATATCAAGTGAACTGGCTTTTTACGTAAAAGGAAATCCAACTGTTTATTGTATCAATCTTGGAAGGAGGATGAATCAGTATGACCTGTGGCAGCCAATAAATAGCCAACTTAAACCAGAGATAAAGACTCACGGAATTTATGTTATTTATGGAATTAAAGAATCCCCTGATATGGAAGTTGTTTCTGCTTTCGAAAAATGTATTCCAGAGAATTTTACAGCCTATAAAAAAGGTGTTAAGATTAGAGATTATACTATTTTTAAATGCTATAATTTTAAAGGCATTAATATTAAAAAACCAGAAAATTACTAAAGGAGTTAAAAATGAATATATCAATAATTATTCCGCTTTATAATGAAGAAGAAAATGTTGAGGAACTCCATACAAAACTTACAGAGACACTAATTAAGCTTCCGATTTCCTATGAAATTATTTATATTGATGATGGCAGTATTGATAACACACTGAAAATTCTTGAAGAAATTCAGAAAAAGGACCCTAATGTTGTTGTTTTAAGTTTCAGAAGAAATTTTGGACAGACTGCGGCTTTTGCTGCAGGTTTTGATTTTGCAAGGGGAGAGGTGGTTATCACAATGGATGGAGATTTACAGAATGACCCTGCCGATATACCGAGGCTTCTTGAAGCTATTAAAGATGCAGATTTAGTTAGCGGTTGGAGAAAGAAAAGACAGGATCCCTTCTTATCAAGAAGACTTCCTTCAATAATAGCAAACTGGCTAATTGGAAAGGTTACAGGCGTAAGAATTCATGACTATGGATGTTCTCTTAAAGCATACAGAAGGGAAGTAGTTAAAAATTTAAGGCTTTATGGTGAAATGCACAGATTTATTCCTGCTCTTGCAAGCTGGTATGGAGTAAAGATAAAAGAAATAGAAGTAAAACATCATCCAAGACATAGAGGCAAATCAAAATATGGAATAGGAAGGACAATAAAAGTTCTTCTTGATCTTGTTACTGTAAAATTTCTCCATAGTTTTTCTACAAAACCAATACAATTTTTCGGTCCTATTGGTGTTTTGTTTATGTTATTAGGTATTATTATTGTTGGTTATTTATTTTTTCTTAAATTATTCAAAGGTATTTCTATAGGTGGCAGACCTTTGCTTCTTGGAGGCTTTTTCTCGGTCTTGATAGGTTTAAATTTTATCGGCATGGGACTTCTTGGTGAGATGATAGTAAGAGTGTATCATGAAACGCAGAAAAAACCAATTTATATTTTGAAAAAAATTTTAGGACCAGGAGATTGAAAAAAAATATAAAATTTATTCTTCGCTTTTTTGTTACTTTAAGCCTTATTTCATATCTCCTAATCAAGGTTGATTTTGATAAATTATGGGATATTCTGTCAGAAGTAAATATTTTTCTTTTTTTTATATCATCTTTTCTTTATATCGTTTCCTCATACATATCAACTTTAAGATGGAAATTATTTATTTCTTCAAATGCTGATATTACTTTGAATAGATTATTTTCTTTATATATGATAGGATGCTTTTTTAATATTTTTCTTCCAGGCATTATGGGAGGAGATGTGATAAAAATTATTTTAATGAGAAAGAAAACAGGGCTTAAAGAAGCAATAAGTTCTGTTTTTCTTGAAAGGTATATGGGGTTTTTGGCTTTGCTTATACTTGGCATTTCATTTTTTGTAATTTTTTATAAAAAAATGTCAGAAAGCTGGACTATATATCTTATTCCTACAATATTTATCATTTTTTTATTGGGGACAGTATTTTTATATTTTTTAGGCAGGATTTCGCTTCTAAAAGATTTAAGAGAGTATATTTTTAAAACGGGCAGAAAACTTTTTTTGCAAGCTTTTTTTTATTCTCTATTTGTTCAGATTTTAGTCATGATATCTGTTCATATCGTCTTTTGGAGTTTGAATATTAGCATTAATTTTTATGAAATAGTTATATATCTTCCTATAATAATTATCTTAACCACTTTACCCATTTCAATATCAGGGCTTGGCGTAAGAGAGTGGGGATTTGTCGTATTTTTTGGTGGTGCTATAGGTTATGAGAAAGCCTTAGCAGTATCCTTATTATGGTTTTTTTCAGTGGCTCTTGCATCTGTTGTTGGTGGATTGGAATATTTAAAATTTAAGGATTTTATCGATATGCAAGATAAACAGTAGCCTCTTTAAATCTCGGAGATTGTTAGGAAATGAGTCAGTTTTTAATTTTTCAATCATCACGGGATCTTCAAGTTCCTTTTCGATTTGAAGCCTGTATTTTCTTATTATTTCATCTGCAATATAAAAAATGTCTTCTTTTCTCTCTCTTAATGGCAGAATTTTAAAAAAAACAGGATTTAAAAGTTTTATAAGCGATTGGGAAAACTCTTCTTTAGCTATTTTTGTTCTAATATCTTCTCTTCCTATAAGAATAAATTTAATATCATTAATTTCTGTAGGATTTATTTCTCCAACTCTATAGAAAATTTTATCTCTAATTGCTTTTTCAAGTTTTATCTGAAAATCAAGTGGCATACTGTCAAACTCTTTTATTACAAGTGTTCCACCTTCTGCACTTTTTAAGATACCTTTTTTACCCTTTTTACCTTTAAATCCTTCTTTTATACCAAAAAATTCTTCCTCTAACGATTCACTATCTACGTCAGCAAAAATCATAAGGAAAGGCTTGTCCTTACGAGGATTTTCATCGTCGTGATGAAGAGCAGCGGCAAGAAGTCTTTTTCCAACTGCTGTTTCACCGTAAATATATATATTTCTATCTTTTGCATTTTCTTTAAATAGTTCTTCAAGCATTTTTGAGAAGACAGGACTTTTTGATTTAAACTGAAATTTCTTAAACTGATAAAAATCTTCGGTAGAAAATTTTATTTCATCGATTATATCAAATGTTTTACAAATACCGATAAATCTGTCCATGGCATTTTGTAATATATCTATGGAGTCACTCTCTTTAATGCTAAAGTATCTTTTTGAGAGTTCTAAAAAAAGTTCTCTGTTATCTACTACCGAAGGAAACATTAAAGCCTGGGCTCCATATGCTGATAGATCCGAAAGAAGGGCTAACTCATAGGATATTTGCAATTCTGATCCCTTTAGCGGTTTAACATCCTTTATAATTTTCTGTCCTTTATTAAAAATTTTATTGAGAAAATTAATGGTATTTCTGTAAATAGGAGGAGTTAGAATGTTACGCTGAGCAGACTCTATATTATTGGTTCCAAAAATTGTATTTTCAATGAAAACTCTATCTTCAAGAGGAAGTTTTATCAAAAAATTAATTATTCTTCTATATTTAGGAAATTCATTCATCATGAATAGTAAACTTAAACAAGGAATCAATCCAGCAAAAAACGCTTCATCCCGATGGATATTAGTGCTTTTTTCAACTATTAAAGAGGAGATTTCTGCACTTAAAACTCCATAAATCCAGATTTGTAAATCCTCTTCTTCGAGAAAAAGGTCTCTTTCAAGGATAATATTTTTAATTCTCTGGATTCCCAAATAGTTTACTATCTGAGAAAAATTAGTTATCTCCTTAGAAACTAAATTTTTATTAACTTCACGAATTAAGAGAAATGCAATGGCAGGATCATACTTTAGTATAAAAGGAGATTTATCAAGCTCTTCATCAATAACTGTCTTAAATTTTGATATCGTATGTTTAAATACAGGTAATGACATGTATTTCTCTATTATAATAAAATAAGAATCAAAATGAAAGGATAAATTTAATTATAAAAATGTATAAGGAAAAGGATTTTGACATAATTGTTGTGGGAGCAGGACATGCAGGCTGTGAAGCAGCAGCTGCTTGTGCAAAATTGGGGCTAAACACAGCACTTTTTACTATATATCTTGATACAATTGCTCAGCTTAGCTGTAATCCTGCAATTGGAGGACTTGCAAAGGGGCATCTTGTTAGGGAAATAGATGCTCTTGGTGGCATAATGGCAAAAGTTACAGATATGGCAGGTATACAGTTTAGAATGCTTAACCGTTCAAAGGGACCTGCTGTATGGTCTTTACGTGCTCAGGCAGACAGAATCCTTTATAATGTGTGCATGCGAAAACTGCTTGAAGATATAAAGAATTTATCCATAAAACAGGCAATGGTGGACGAGATTGTTGTAGAAAACGGAAGAGTTAAAGGCATCATCACTTCTCTCGGTGTATTTTATGGTGCAAAGGCGGTGATAATAACGCCAGGAACCTTCCTTAATGGATTGATTCATATAGGGCTTGATTGCTTTGAAGCAGGCAGAGCAGGTGAGTTTCCTTCAAAAAAGCTCTCTGAATCTATAAAAAAATTGGGGCTTAATATGGGAAGATTAAAAACAGGAACACCTCCAAGAATAGATGCAAAGACAATAGATTTTTCTAAAACAGAAGAGCAGTATGGAGATAATCCACCAATTCCTTTTTCCTATTCAACAAAGGAAATCACAAATCCGCAGGTTCCTTGCTATGTAACCTATACAAATGAAAAAACTCATCAAATAATTCTTAATAATCTTGACCGTTCACCTCTATACAGCGGAAGAATAAAAGGAATAGGACCGCGTTACTGTCCTTCTATTGAGGATAAGATCGTTAAATTCAAAGAAAAACCAAGACACCAAATATTCCTTGAACCTGAAGGATTAAACAGAAAAGAATATTATGCCAATGGAATTTCTACTTCTTTGCCCTATGATGTTCAGATAGCTTTTTTAAGAACAATTCCTGGGCTTGAAGAGGCTGAAATAATGAGACCAGGCTATGCAATTGAGTATGACTTTGTCTATCCTATTCAGATTAAACATACCCTTGAAGTAAAGGGGATAGAGGGATTGTATCTCGCAGGTCAGATAAACGGAACAAGCGGATATGAAGAAGCCGCAGCGCAAGGACTAATGGCAGGTATAAATGCAGCCCTGAAAATAAAGGGTGAACAAGCTTTTATACTTGGCAGAGATGAGGCATATATAGGAGTTTTGATTGATGATCTTGTTACAAAGGGAACACAAGAACCTTACAGAATGTTTACGTCCCGTGCAGAGTTTAGACTACTTCTTAGACATGATAATGCTGATTTGAGGCTCAGGGATTATGGATATAAAATCGGACTTGTTGATGAAGAAACCTATGAAGAGTTTAGGGAGAAAAGGGAGTTACTTAATTCAGAAATAAAGAGACTAAAGTCAACCCTAATAAAACCATCAGAAGAAATAAATAGAGCTCTTATAGAGGCAGGCACAACACCCATAGAAGAAGCTATCTTTATAGACAAACTTATTAAAAGGCCAGAACTTAACTATGAATTTATAAAGAAATTTTCACCTTCGCAAAGAAATCTATCAAGAGAGATTGAAGAGCTTGTAGAGATTCATATTAAATACGAAGGGTATATTGCTAAGCAGACTGAACTTGTTCAAAGAATG
>JAOAGB010000073.1 GCA_026415995.1 Thermodesulfovibrio sp.
TATTGTTTGAATTTTTATAGGGTTCAAAACAAGCATTTCCAAGTGTTTATGTGTATTTACCATAAAAATGCCGATAAAATCTAATTTTTTAGATTTAAAATCCAGCCTTGTCAAAGAACAATAATTTATTAAATAAAATCATAAATTATCATAAGTTGTCAACCATGCAAGAGAGAGATTCTTCGCTACGCTCAAAATGACAGAAAGTGCGCAGAATGACAGAGTTTATTAAAATTAAAGAATAAATCAAACTAAAACTTAGAGTGATGTTATCTATCATAAAAGTCAATATAATACCTCCACTCCCTCTGGAATTCTATCTCCAACTCCAAGTACTGTCACTAAGGAATCCTTTGGCAAAGGATATATTCTTACATCATCATATCTGGGATGTATGATTTTTTGAATTCCTGCCTGTATTTCTTTTAACTCATGATTGGTTAATATACAGTAAAATACAGAATACTGAATATGAAATCCTCTTTCTTTCATAAATCTATAAACTCTGTTCAGCCTCAGTTCATCAGCTATATCATAACAGATAAGATATGACGATTTCATGGGGTTACACTCCTTAAATATGATAGAATTTGGGCAATTGTAGCGTTTAATTCAAGTTCTATCTCTTCCTTTTTCTTTTCAAATTTGTCAACAATCATTTGAAGTCTCTCAGGATTAAGATCAGGATTTTTTATGAAATCCATATTTGCTCCATCAGCATAAAAGAATTGAAAAGTTAGAAAATCTGACATTGGTTCATAAATTCTATAAATATCAGCGACAAGTCCATAATTATTATTTTGACTGATTACCCCTACATGAGGGTCAAGCCTTGCATTAATTAGCTTTGATAGAATAGTTATACCTAAAAAATTTTTCATTATACCCCTAATCATCTCCCATAAAAATTCCGATGGCTTAATTTTATTTACCATTGTGTAATAGTTTTCCTCTTTTTCATCTAATGAAATTGTGATGTTTTTAAACATGTTACTTAAAACTTTTTTCTGATTAAAAATTCTTTTTTCATGAATCCATGTTGTGAATTTTTCTACTAATTTTTTTGATTCAAGCATCATTTTTTGATATTTTGAATAACTCTTTATTTCATCTGTATTAGGGAGAACTATAGAAGTCTCTCCATGCCTACCGATTATTAGAATTGGAGCTCCCTTAGACGAAAAAAGAGTAATTGAGAAAGCATCTATCTCTACATTGCCATATATAACAACTCTATCTATATAGTCTCCAGGGATTCTTACAGGTGCAGTAAATCTCCTTTCAATCAAAACAGAAGGTCCATCTCTTTTGACAACAGTTCCGTTGCCTCTTTCAATCAGATAAAGAGTTCTTCTCTTCAAGTATTCTTCTTGCAAGGGTTTGCACCTCCTCTCTCCAACTGGATCGGTGCTCTTGAGCCCATTGTTCGTATAGAGGATAAAACTTTTTTCTACCTGCCTTTTTTAGATATACTCCACCTGATTCCTCATCTTGCATGAAGTCTTTTCTGCTCAAATGTTTCTCCCTAAATAACTCATAAACCAATCTGTCAACACTAACCCTAAATATTTCAACTAAATCACAGGCAAGAGATTCTCTACCATATTCAAACTGATGATAGAATCCTATGGTAGGGTCAAGTCCTATAAGTTGAATTTCTCTTACGAGTTCATAATGTAGTAGGGTATAACAAAAGGAAAGCATTGCATTTACAGGATCCTTTGGAGGACGTTTCACTCTTTTTAAGAAATTAAGAGAGTCAGGGAAAATCTTTGAATAAATTGCAAAATAGACTGAGGAAGCTGAACCCTCTATACCTCTGAGAGAATCAATGGACACTGTAGATGTATTTTCAATGGTTGATAGAGCTTTATTTAGTATTTCCAGTGCATTTTCCACTTGCATGGCTAAAGCTGGTTTTAAATTTTTGATTTCAAAGATAAAATCTCTTTGAGAGGCTATTTTTTTCTTTATCAATTCCTTGGACAACTGTAAAGAAAAATACGATAGAGCCTTCTCATACTGTTTAACCCTTAGCATTCCATTGTTGTGAATAGGACCACTTAATGTGCACCCATATCTGAGTTTTCCAGTAAGAAATACTACAGAAATACCGTTATTTACAAGTTTATATAAAACAGAGGACTCAATCTTAACATTTCCTATGATTACTAATCTCTTCAGAGGTGCTAAAGGAAGGCTGCCGTCTTTCTGTCCTTTTGCATAAAAGCTCAATGAGTTTCCATCCACTCTTATCTCTATGTCTTTTCTGTCTATAAAAACAGTGCTCATAGATTTACCCTATATAAAAATAATCTGGATCTGCGGGGGGTACTGCTATTCCAAGTGTGATAACTTTGCTTCTTCCATCAATCCTAAAGATATGAACCCTGTCTTCATTAGGATTTATAAGGCGTTTTAGCTTGCTTATGATAAATTTAAGTTCATCTCTTTCAAGAAAGCATTCATAAACGGACTTTTGTCCACCAGTGCTGTAACCTTTAAGAAAGTATCTAACTTGCCCAAGTCTTTTCATATCTGTAATGTCATAGGCTATGATATAAAGAATTCTCATTTTGCAATTATTCCCTAAGCATTTAAAAATATTGTGCTTGACCCGGTGTTATCTCTCTTTACATAGATACTACGTGGTACAACTTGTTTTAATTCTTCTAAGTGTGAAATGAGTCCTACAAGTCTATCCTGTGATTTAAGCTCATCTAATACTACGCATACAGAGTCAAGAAGGTCTCTGTCAAGGGAACTAAACCCTTCATCTATGAAGAAAAATTGTATTGCTCTCATTCTTTTACTTTGAATATAACTTGAAAGTGCAAGAGCTAAGGCAAAGGAGACTAAAAAAGTCTCTCCACCAGAGAGAGTGTTAACTAAACGCTTTTTATTATATAGAATATCTGTAACTGTAAATTCAAGGGTTGGGGAGACATTTACTAAAAATCTTTTTCCTATAAGGGTTTTCAGTAATTCATTGGTTAGTCTAACAATTTCTTTAAGAAATTGCCATGAAAAAAATTTTACCATCTCTTTACCATAGGTAAGATTTTTAAGAATTTTTATATTTTCAGATTCTTTTTTCAATTCTCCTATTTCTCTTGTAAGTGTTGTCTTTTCTTTAACCATTTCTTTTTCCTTATTTATTTGCTCTTTCAAGGCACCTAAATTTTCATTTAAATGTGCAATTTTATCATTTATTTCGGTGAGATATTTTTCAGTTTTCTCTAATTCTCCGGGTTGGACAGACTTTAATGGTATTTCCTCAAGAGCCTTAATTACATTATCCAGAGCACCTTTCGTTTCATTGTATCTCTTTTCATATTTTTCAATTTCAACTTTGAAAGATTTTTTACTTTCTTTATCAATAATTAGATCTGGCAATTTAGATATAGATACTCCCATTTCCTTTGCCTTTTTCTCCAAAGAAGACAAGATCTCTATTTGATTTTCTTGATCTTTACTTAATCTCTCTCTTGTTTTTTCTAAATCTAAATAAGTTTTTTGGCTCTGATTATTTAAAGCATTAATGTCATTTTCAAGCTTTATTTTCTCTTTTTTAAGTGATTCAAGCTCTTTTTCTGCCTCTATTTTAATTTCTATAGGACTTTTCCCTTTAGTCTTTTCATTTAATGTCCTTTTCTTTTCATCTATATTTTTTTGAAGTTCCTCAATTTCTTTATTAATTTGTTGTATGTTTGAGTATACTTCAACTCTTTTTTGGCTTATATCGTTCTTGTGTCTCATTTTCTCATGAAAATCGCTAATAAGTTTATTTAAATTTATGCTTATTTCATCATGTTTCTTTTTTCTGTTCTGAATTTGCTCAAAAATTTTTTCGGCATTATCCAAAAGGTTCATAGGAAAAATTTGAGACAGTTTATTTTCTAATTCCAAAAGTTTGAGACTTTTGTCATGGATTTCTTTACCATAAGTTTCCATGTTTGCCTTTGAAGCAACAATTCTATCTAATAAAGGCTTTATTCTATTTTTAAGATCCTCAAATTCTTTAATTTCTTCTTCTAAAGCTCCGAGTTTCTTTTCTAATAGAGCAATTTTTCTCTCATCTATACTTTTTGCAGGCGCTGGGTGCTCAATGTTTCCGCATACTGGGCATGGTTGTCCTTCTATAAGTGCCTTACTCAATGTGAATGCAATATTTTTGAATTTTAATTCTTCAATTTCATTTGAGAATTTGTTTTTTAACTCTTTAAACTCTCTTTCCTTTTCTTTAATCAATTCTTCAAACTTTTCATAGGATTCTATCCTTAGATTAAATCTATCTTTGAATTCCTTTTGAATTTGAATAAAGTCTTCTTCTCCTTTTTTTCTTTCCCTCTCTAATTTTTTATCTAATGTTTTAATATCTTCTTTTAAATTTTTAATCTCATTTATTTTTGATAAAGCCTCTGGAAGCAAGTAATAAAGTTCTATTTCCTCTTTATTCAATTTTGAATTTTCTAATTCAGTCCTATTTTTCTCAATATCTTTTACCAATTTATTGGTTTCATCATCCCATTGCCTTAACAATTTCTCAATTTCTTTCAATGAGATATTTAGCTCTTTCAATTCCTTTGCTTTTTCATGCTGTTTTTTCAGAAGAGACTTGATTTCTCCCTCAATTTGAAAGAGTTGCTCAGTTTCCTTAATTTTTAATATAAGTTCCTCATTTTTATTAAAAAAGAGCTTTTCAAATTCTTCTTGATGCCTTTTTTGTTCTTTAAGTCTACTTTCAATGCCTTTTAGAATTTTTGTGAGTTTTTCTTCCTTTTGCCTGTTATCATCTATAGATTTTTCTATAATTTTCAGCTCTTCAAAGAATTTCTTATAGGGAGCAAGCTCATCGTCCATTTGAATTTTACTTTTTAGATTTTCTATGTGAGCTTTCATTGATTCCATTTCCTTGAGCTGATTTTCAAGTTCTACTTTCTTTTCTGTAAGATTTTTGAAGTTTTTAATTTGATTAAGTTTTTCCAAATATTCTTTCTGTCTCTGTTTGAGTTCCTTGGATATTTTTGTTATCTCTCTGATTTCTTTTTCTTTATTAGCTATGCTTTCTTCTGAAATTTCAGAGAGTTCATCAAGTCTTCTTGTTTTCTCTGCAATCGTTGATTCAAGTTGTGAAAACTTTTCAGCAAACTTGGTATAAAGAGGTTCACCGAATAAATGCAAGTCAAATATTTTGCCTACCAAATCCGCTCTTTCAGCAGGTTTAAGGCGTAAAAGTTCTGCAAATTGATTTTGTGGAAGAACCACCACTTTGCAAAACTCTTCAAAAGAAAGTCCTATTATATTTGAAATTTTATCATTAAATTCATCTAATTTTTCAGCAATAGGTATTTCTCTTCCTCTATCAATTTTGTAAAGCTTTGCCTTATTGTCATTTAAGTTTATAGTTCTAATTATTTTGTATGTTTTTCCCGCTATTTCAAAAATAAACTCGATATTAATTTCACCTTTGAAGGGATTTATTGCTTCTCTAATATTTTTGGATGATAGCCTTGGTGTTTTTCCATAAATTGAAAGAGTTATTGCATCAAGTATTGTCGATTTACCTCCGCCTGTATCACCAAAAATTCCAAAAAGCTTTGTTTGATAAAACTTAGTAAAATCAATTTTTACCTCGCGGGCATAACTGTTTAATCCTCCAAATCTTAGACTAATTGGTAGCATTTCTCACCTCTTCTAATGTCCTAAGAAATATACTTAAAATTTCCTTTGATGGTTCTTTATTTATCTTTGTTTTATAAAACTCCATGAACATCTCTTCTTCAGTCAGAGAATGAAGTCCTGGGATAGTCTTTTCCTCAAGAATTTCTAAACTAGAAAACTGCCAGTTTATTAGCCTGTCTTTATAAGCCTTTAATAGTTGCTCCATTGAACTGGTATTGAATGATTGAGAGTTTCTTATTAATATGTAGTAATATGCTTTATCATCTGGGGCATTTTTTATTGCATCTTCAATTGAGTCAAACTCAACTTTTCTTATCTTTGGGATATTTTTAAACTCTATAAAATTTATATTGTCCTTTTCCCACACACATAATCCTTTTTTGTGCTCTATTTCAGCAATATCAAACGGATAAATTGAACCTGAGTAAATTGCATTCTTTATCTTCTGATGCCTATGTAGATGTCCAAGGGCAATATAGTTAGCTTTTTTTGGTAAAAATTCAGATGGAATATATTCAATCCCACCAATTTGAAATACTCTCTCAGAGCCAGACTTGTGAGCCCCAGTGATGGATAAATGGCTTATCAATATAAAATAATCACAACTAAATTGAGGTTCCTCAGATAAAAGTTCATTTACCTTATTGAGATATTCTTCTCCTGACAATCCTGTTCTTACTTCTGATAGATATGGAATGGATTTAATTGCTACAATCTCTTCTTTATTCTTAACCTTAAGTTTTAGAAAAGAATTTTCAGTGGTGAGTTTAAAATTTTCATTTTCATATTCAAAAAACTCAAACTTTTCAAAGGGATAACTGATAACAGATATAGGATGTTTACCTGTTATTAATGGTTTGGGAATTTGAAGTTTATCTGGAGAGTCATGATTTCCAGCAACAGCAACAATAAAACAGTTTTGCTCTGATAATCGTGAGAGAGTTTCATAAAATATTTTTTCAGCCTCAAAGGATGGATTATATGTATCAAAAATATCTCCTGCTATAAGGATGAGATCAGGCTTTTCATTGTCAACAATATCAATAATTTCATCCATAATTCCTCTTTGAATTTGTATAAGTTCAAAGGTGGTTTCCCTGAAAATTTTGCCTAAATGCCAGTCAGAAGTATGGATAATTTTTAAGCTCATGTTACACCTCTGAGTTATTTATTGAAAGAGTTTTTACTCTTAAGATAATTATAACCAAGCTAAAATATATTTTTTTAGGATAGAAATATTGCAGAAATGTTGCAAATTTTTAGACTATTTTAATCTGATATCTTGTAATAATATAACGACAGAAGTGTAGGAATCTGAAAAATATTCATATAGCTTTTTTATGTTTGAAAAGGTGGTATCATCAATTTTACAGTGTTAGCTTATTGAAGTATCTATAAAAATATGGATAGTTGGGCTGGTAGGCTGCTGTTTTTTATATTACGTTTATGGTTTTTAAATTTTTTAACCACAGGCAGGTTTATCAAATGAGAAATTAATCAGTCAATTTTATTCTTCTTCATATGAGACTCAGATTAGGTAGGATAGATAATCCCTTTTAAATGAGGTCTTTCCATAGAGCAGTAGAACAGTCGCTCAGTAGAGCAGTAGTTAAAGATTTTTCTGAAAATTCCATAAAAGCTTGCCAATATCTTCTATTAGAGAGGCTATTTCAGATATATCTGAGTTTATATACCCTAAAGATTGAGAAAACTCTAAAAGATATTCAGTCTCTGCAAGACTGCCTCTTGCTATATCAATAAATCTTGAGAGTTCTGCCTTAGTTCTTCTTGAATATCCTTCAACTATGTTCGTAGCAACAGATAAGGCTGCTCGTCTTATTTGCTGTGTTATTCCATATACCTCTGTCTTTGGAAAATCCTCTGTAAGTTTATATATCCTTAAAGCAAGTTCATTCGCTTTCTGCCAAACAACAAGATTCTTATATTTTGCCATTCGTAATTATATCATAAGATTCCTATGCTACTGCTCT
>JAOAGB010000010.1 GCA_026415995.1 Thermodesulfovibrio sp.
GGCATTGAAAAAAGAGCAAGAGCAGGTTATTATCTCATAACTAAAGAAATGAGCTTACTTGAAATTTTAGAAAAACTTTTACGGGGTAAAATAATAGAATACACCCTTACAATTGTAGAAGGTGATAGCCTTTTTGAAATAGCAGATAAACTCTCAAAAATAAATCCAGATTTTGGAAGTCAGCTTTTAGAACTCAGTGATGATAAAGATCTTTTAAAAACATTAAATATAGATGCTCCTTCACTGGAAGGCTATCTTTTCCCTGCCACATATAATATTCCTAAGGGAATGGATTTAAAGGAAATCATTTTAATGATGGTAAAAAAATTCTGGAGTGTTTATGATGAGAATCTGATAGAGAAGACAAAAAAAATTGGTTGGACTGTAAATAAAGTGGTTACTCTTGCCTCAATAATTGAAAAAGAAGCAAAAATTCAGGAAGAAAAACCTCTTATCTCTGCAGTCTATCACAATAGATTAAAAATAGGAATGCCACTTCAAGCAGACCCTACTGCAATCTATGGAGTCAAAAGATTTAAGGAAGGTGTAAAAAAAAGAGATCTTTCAAATAAAACTCCATACAATACCTATGTAATAAGAGGTTTACCTCCAGGCCCCATAGCTTCGCCTAGTTTAAGTTCTATAAAGGCTGCCCTAAGCCCTGCAAATGTTCCATATCTGTATTTTGTTGCTAAAGGCGATGGTTCACATGAATTTTCATCAACTTATGACAGGCACATTTCTGCTATAAACCAAATTAGGAGCAACAGGAGTGAATAGAAGAAAAACCAGAAAAATTTATATTGGAAATATTCCAATTGGCGGTGATGCTCCAATAGTTGTGCAATCCATGACAAAGACTGATACTCGCGATATTATTAAGACTGTAAGACAAATAAAACAGTTGGAAAAGGTAGGATGTGAAATTATAAGAGTAGCTGTTCCAGATATGCAAGCTGCTAAATCCTTAGGAAAAATAAAAGAGAAGATAAAAATACCGCTAATTGCAGATATACATTTTAACTATAAGCTCGCTCTTGAATCAATTCAACAAGGTGTTGATGGATTAAGAATAAATCCGGGTAATATAGGAGCGAAATGGAAAGTAAAAGAGGTTATAAAAGCAGCGAAAGACAAAAAAATTCCTATTAGAATAGGTGTTAATGCAGGTTCTCTTCCAAAAGATTTAATAGATAAATATGGTCATCCCACATCAGAAGCTATGGTTGAAGCAGCAGAAAGGCAGTTAGAAATTTTAGAAGAAAATGATTTTCACGACATAAAGGTTTCTCTTAAGGCATCTAATGTAATGAAAACTGTTGAAGCTTATAGACTTTTTAGCAAAAAATATGATTATCCCCTTCATGTTGGAATCACTGAAACAGGACCTTCACCTGAGGGAGTAGTGAAAAGTTCTATAGGGATTGGGATTCTTCTTCTTGAAGGCATTGGAGACACAATAAGGGTTTCTCTTACAGATTCTCCATTGGTTGAAGTGGAAGTTGCCTATGAAATATTAAGAACTGTTGGATTAAGGGAATCAGGAGTTGAAATAATAAGTTGTCCTACCTGTGGAAGATGTGAGGTTAACATAAAAAAAATAGCTAAGCAAGTTAAATCTGCTTTAAAAAATATAAAAAAACCTCTTAAAGTCGCTGTAATGGGTTGCGCTGTTAATGGACCTGGGGAGGCAAAAGAGGCTGATTTTGGAATAGCAGGCGGTAAAGGTAAAGGAATAGTTTTCGTAAAAGGACAAATCGTTAAAACAGTGAGAGAAATAGACTTAGTATCAGCTCTAATAGAAGAAATAAATACTTATACTTGCTAAAAAAAGTTTTTTCAAGATAAAATTAAAAATCAAGGAAAAAATTTTTCGGAGGAGAAAATGAAAGAGAAAATTCATCCTGAATATAAGGAAGCAAAGGTAGTTTGTGCATGTGGAGAGACTTTTACAACTCGTTCGACTAAATCTTTAATTAAAGTTGATATTTGTTCTAAGTGTCATCCTTTCTATACAGGCAAACAGAAAATAGTAGATACAGAAGGTAGAGTAGAGAAATTTATGAGAAAATACGGTAAAAAATAGCAAGATTGAATTAGAACATAAAGGGGTTAGATATTACAGTTTCTAACCCTTTTTTATTTATAAAATATGAATATGAACAATCAAACAATAGGTGGACAGGCTGTAATAGAGGGTGTAATGATGAAATCCTCAAAGGGATGGGCAGTGGCAGTAAGAAATCCCAGGGGAGAAATTATAATCAAGTCTGAAGAATTTAATAAGTCAAATATATTTACTAAAGTTCCTTTTGTTAGAGGCTTTTTCATATTGATGCAAACATTATGGTTAGGAATGAAAGCAATTGATTTTAGCAGCAAAGTAGTTTTTCAGGAAGAGAAATCAAATCCTTGGAGTTTAGTATTATCTTTAATCCTTGCATTCTTAATTGGCACAGTGCTTTTTATCTTACTTCCATTGTATCTAACTAAGCTTACTGGTTATATTTTAAATATAGTTCAAATAAATCCTTTAGCATTCAACTTGGTTGACGGAATACTTAGAGTAATCATCTTCATCTTTTATGTTTTCACCATTGCCCTATGGCCTCAAATGAGAAGAATTTTTGCCTATCATGGTGCAGAGCATAAGGTAATAAATGCCTTTGAAGCTGAAAAAAAATTAGATACTAACTTAGCAGAAAAACATTCAAGATTTCATGTAAGATGCGGCACAAGTTTCATATTTATTGTACTTGTAATAAGTATCTTAGCTTTTTCTGCGATACCTTCATCATGGAGTTTTTTAATGAAAGCTATTAGCAGAATTATTCTTTTGCCTGTCATTGCAGGGATTTCCTATGAAATTCTTAAGCTTTCTTCTCGAATACAGAGTACTGTCATCGGTAAATTTATTATTGCTCCTGGTTTATTATTTCAAAGAATAACCACAAAAGAGCCCGATATAAATCAACTTGAAGTGGCAATAGAAGCTTTAAGAGCTGTATTAAAACTTGAAACACAAAATAAGTAACAGATTTAAGAGGTAAAAATATGTTAGAAAAACTGTTGGAAGTAGAGGATAAATATGATAAAATAACAAAAACCCTTTCTGATCCTTCTATATTTTCTAATAGAGAGGAGTTTTTAAGGCTCTCGAAGGAACAATCTGAACTTGAACCTATAGTAGCTAAATTCAGAGAATATAAAAAAATAGTCAAAGAAATTGAAGAGCTTGAAGAAATCCTCCAAGGAGGAGATGGAGATTTAAAAGAATTAGCTGCCGATGAACTTCAAAATCTTAAAAAAATCAAACCTCAAATAGAACAGGAACTTAGAATTCTTCTCCTTCCAAAAGACCCTCGAGATGATAAAAATGTCATTCTTGAAATAAGAGCTGGAACTGGTGGAGATGAAGCAGCATTGTTTGCAGCGGACCTCTTTAGAATGTATGCAAAGTATGCTGAGGCAAAAGGTTGGAAAGTAGAGATAATTGATAGCCATCCTACAGGACTTGGTGGATTTAAAGAAATAATTGCAAACATCGCTGGCAAAGGAGCATTTAGTAAGTTAAAATATGAAAGCGGTGTTCATAGAGTTCAAAGAATTCCTGTAACAGAAGCCTCCGGTAGAATTCATACTTCCACAGCAACAGTGGCTGTATTACCTGAAGCAGAAGAAGTAGATATTAAAATTGACGAAAAAGACTTAAGAATTGACACTTTTTGTTCCTCAGGCCCGGGAGGGCAGTCAGTTAATACTGCTTACTCAGCAGTAAGAATTGTTCATATACCAACAGGAATTATTGTGCAGTGTCAGGATGAGAGATCTCAAATAAAAAACAGAGAAAAGGCAATGAAAGTCTTAAGAGCACGCTTGCTGGAGATAGAAAGACAGAGAAAAGAAGCTGAGAGAGCCTCTGAAAGAAAACAACAGGTAGGTACAGGAGAAAGAAGTGAAAGGATTAGAACCTACAATTTTCCGCAAAATAGGGTTACTGACCACAGAATTGGTTTAACACTTTACAAATTAGATCAAATTTTAAATGGAAATCTCGACGAAGTCATTGATGCTTTGATCTCTTACTATCAAGCAGAAAAACTTAAAGAAATGTGAGAGCTTTAGAAAAATTAAGAGAAATTTCAAAAATTCTCAGAGAAAAAAATATTATATCTGCTGATAAGGAAGCTCATGATATAGTCTGTCATGTTTTAAAGATTGATAAGGTAAAACTTTATTCTCATGATCCTGAGATTGATAAAAACAAACTAAAAAAAATCGACAATATTGTTCTAAGAAGGCTTAAAAGAGAACCTTTACAATATCTTATAGGAGAATGTTACTTTTTTAATATTAAAATTAAAGTTGGGAAGGGAGTTCTAATTCCAAGACCGGAAACAGAAATTTTAGTTGAAGAATTCATAAAAATTGAAAAAACAAAGAATAAAAAAAATTCTCTTGTCCTTGATCTCTGTACTGGTTCAGGTTGTATTGCCCTTGCCATTGCTAAAAATCTACCCTATTTAAAGGTATTTGGTGTAGACATTTCAGAAAGAGCTATATTATATGCTAAAAAAAATAAAAAAATAAACAATATTTCAAATGCTTTTTTTATAGTTGGAGATTTATTTTATCCATTTAGAAAAAACAGTTTCTTATATATAACCGCCAATCCACCATATGTGAAAACTCAAGAGATTGAGTGTTTACAACCAGAAATAAAAGATTATGAGCCTAAAAAAGCATTAAATGGAGGTAAAACTGGACTTTTTTATTATGAAAAAATTCTGAACGAGGCAACAGATTATCTATTACAAGAGGGGCTTGTTTTCCTTGAGATAGGAAAAAGTCAAGCAAATAGCATAGAAGAAATAGCTAATAATAGCGGATTTAAAATGGTAAAAATAGTCAATGATCTTGCAGGAATTGAACGAGTTATGATATTAAAAAGATGTTAATATGAGAGAGAAAATTGTTATAAAAATAATAATTTTTTTCTTTTTTGTCTCCCTCGCAAATGCTTCAGAGTTTATAATACATAATGTTCCTTTTTATCCTTCAGAGGATAATCAATGTGGTCCCACATCCTTATCCATGGTTTTGAATTTCATGGGAATGAAAGTTTCACCATCAGAAATAGCAGATGAAATATATAGTAAAGGAGCTAAGGGTACTTCTGATTTTGATATGATTTTTTATTTAAAAAAAAGAGGTTTAAAAGCTAAGCATTATCGAGGCAGTTTATCTGACCTTAAGGATAAAATTATGAAAGGAAATCCCTTGATAGTAATGGTTGATGAAGGATTCTGGTTTTATAAAAAATATCATTATATGGTTGTTTTAGGATTCAACGATAATGAAGTTATTGTAAATTCTGGGAAAAATGAAAAAGAACGTATTAAAATGGAGCACTTTATAAAAAAATGGGAAAAAACTGATTTCTGGACACTTTATATATGGGGAGGATAAAAATGGCACTTCCTAAGGTTTTAGCCATAGTGCTTGCAGGAGGTAAAGGTGAAAGACTTTTTCCTCTCACATCTTTCAGATCAAAACCTTCTGTTCCATTCGGTGGCAAATATAGAATAGTAGATTTTGTTTTAAGCAATCTGGTGAATTCACAAATTTACTCTATTTATCTTCTTGTTCAGTATAAATCCCAATCATTGATTGAACACATAAGACAAAACTGGGGTTTTGCATCTGTTGGTAGAGATCATTTTGTAACTGTAGTGCCACCTCAAATGAGAATGGGACCAGAATGGTTTCAAGGAACAGCAGACGCTGTTTTTCAAAATTCAGCCCTTATAAAAGAACATAAACCCGACTATGTATTGATTTTTGGAGCAGATCATATTTACCGAATGGATATAAGGCAGATGATAGAATTTCATATAGAAAAAAAAGCTGAAGTTACAGTAGCAGCAAGACCTGTTTCAATAAAAGAAGCTTCTTCTTTTGGAGTCATAATTACGCAGGCTGACAGTAAAATATCAGGATTTCAAGAAAAACCAAGAGATCCTGTTCCTATGCCAGAAAATCCAGAGATGGCATTTGTTTCCATGGGTAATTATATATTTAATGCAGAAGTTCTAATTGAAGCATTAATAAGAGCTGAGAAGAAAAAACAACATGACTTTGGGGCACATGTAATACCTGAACTTGTCGAAAGAGGTTGCAAGGTTTATTCCTATGATTTTGGTAAAAATGAAGTTCCCGGGATCAGAGATTATGAAGAGAAAGGATATTGGAGAGATGTGGGGACAATAAGAACCTATTTTGAAGCCCATATGGACATGCTTGGTGAAAAGCCTGTATTTGAAATATTTAATACACTCTGGCCCATTTATCCATCTAAAAATGATACACCCCCAGCAAAAATATTTAGCGGAGAAATAAAAAACAGCATTATCTCTGATGGAACAATAATAAAGGGAGGGAAAATAGAAAACTCCATCATAAGAAATGGAGTTATAGTTGAAAAAGGTGCTGAGATAAAAGAATCTCTTATAATGGACAATGTACTAATTAAAAGAAACAGTAAACTTTACAGAGTAATTGTAGACAAAAAAAATATTATCTATGAAGGGGAAGAGATAGGATTTAATCAAGAAAAGGATAGATTTAAATGTCATATAGATTCCTCTGGCATAAGAATTATACCTCGAGCAGCAAGATATAATGATTGGTTGAAAGAAATAGGGTATGTATAAAAAAATTTTTTTTAAGCTCACAATATTTTTTCTATATTTCTCATCTTTGTGTTTTGCTCAGTCAGAAAAAAAGCAAGTATTAATTTTAAATTCATATCACCAAGGTCTAAGTTGGACAGACAACATAGTAAAGGGGATAAAAGAAGGACTAAAACCTATTGAGAATCAGATTGAATACTATATTGAGTACATGGATACGAAAAGATTTTCCACTCAAGAATACGAAGACAGGATATTAAATTTATTGAGAAATAAATATAAGAAAATTAAATTCAACATAATCTTTGTTTCAGACAATGACGCCTTAAATTTCATCCTAAAGCATTACGAAGAATTATTTAAAAATACACCCGTTGTTTTTTGTGGAATTAATAATTTCAATGAACAAATATTGACTAAAAATCGTAAATGGTTCACTGGTGTTGCAGAGGAAACGGATATTTTAGGAACAGTTCAAATAGCCCTTAAACTACATCCTAATGCAGACAAAGTATATGTAATAAACGATGTTACCACCACAGGATTAGCAATGAAGAGAGAATTTCTTAAAATAGAACCTCAGTTCAGAGATAAAATCAATTTTATAATGATCGAAAACCCTAATATGAAAGAGCTAATAAAGGCTGTCGAAAACATACCTGATAAAAGCATAGTATTACTTTTACTTGTTAACAGAGATAAAACAGGTAATTTTTTCGCCTATGAGGAAAGCCTTGATTTACTATATCCACATACTAAAGCACCCATTTATAGTGTTTGGGATTTTTATTTAGGAAGAGGTATAGTGGGTGGTAAATTAACAAGTGCCTTTTCTCAAGGTAAGAAAGCAGGAGAAATCGGATTTGAAATTTTAAACGGTAAAGCTCCCTCTCAAATACCAATTATAAAGGAAAGTCCTAACGAATATATGTTTGACTATAATGAATTAAAAAAATTTAAAATCTCTTTAGATAAAATTCCTCAAGAAAGTAGAATTATTAATTTACCTGAAGGCTTTTTTGTAAAATATAAAAAAACTATTTTTACTATCATTCTAATTTTTATCATCTCCTTCGGAGTAATAATTATTCTTACAATTAATATTTCAAAAAGAAAAAAAATTGAAAGACAATTAAGGTTATCTGAAGAAAAATACAGAGACCTATATGATAATGCACCTGACATGTATCATTCTGTTGACAAGAACGGAATTATAATCGAATGCAATGAAACAGAGGCAAAAATGTTTGGATACAGAAAGGAAGAAATAATAGGTAAACCTATAACTTACTTCATGACAGAGGAATCAAAAAAGGCTCAAATGGAATTTTTTCCAAATATTGAAAAATATAGATTCGTTCAACTTGAAAGGGATTTTGTAAGAAGGGATGGCTCTGTTTTTACTGCTGCTCTTAATGTTTTTGTTGAAGTAGATGATAAGGGAAATTTTATAAGAACAAAGACCATTGGAAGAGACATAACTTATAAGAAAAAAATTGAAGAAGAACTCAGAAAATCAAAGGATGCATTAAGAAAGCTTTCTGTATATTTACAAAATATTAGAGAGAGTGAAAGAAAAGAGATATCTAAGGAAATTCATGATGAGTTGGGACAGTCACTTACTGCACTTAAACTAAATCTGTCATGGATAAAAAGAAGAATTAACGAACCGACAATTCTAAATAAATTTGAGGAAGCCTTTAGTATAATTAATGCTTTAATAAAACAGGTTCAAAATATTTCCAATAAACTTCATCCTTCCTTAATAGATCATCTATCAGTTCAGGATGCAATAAGATGGCAGGCTAAGGAATTTGAAAAAAATTGTGATATAAAATGTAATGTTGAAATCCCCGATGATGGGATTCAACTTTCAAAGGAAGTCTCCTTAGTAATTTTTAGAATATTTCAAGAGTCTTTAACAAACATCGCAAGACATTCAAATGCAACAGAGGTATATGTTAGACTTTTTAGACTTGACAGTAGTATTGTCTTTATCATTAAAGACAATGGAATTGGTATAGATGAAGGAAAAATTAAAAATCCGGAGTCTTTTGGAATTATGGCAATGAGAGAAAGAGCTTATTCTATAAATGCAACCCTTGACATTAGAAAAGCAGAAGAAGGAGGAACAGAAGTAATTCTTTCTATTCCATTAAAGAAAAATGAATAAAATAAAGGTTTTAATAGTAGATGATCATACTCTTTTTAGAAAGGGACTTAAAGAAATTTTACTTGATCTACCTTTCATACAGGAATGTAAGGAGGCTAAGGATGGATATGAAGCAGTTAAATTCGTTGAAAAGGAACACTTTGATTTGGTTTTTCTTGACATTGCAATGCCTCAAATAGACGGGTTAGAAACATTAAGAAGAATCAAAACTATAAACCCAGACATTAAAACTCTACTTATAAGCATGTATCCTGAAGAACAATATGCTTCAAGAGCCTTAAAATTGGGAGCAAATGGTTACATGACTAAATCTGCCGATCCTGAGGAATTAACAAGGGCAATAGAGAAAATTTTAAAGGGAGGTAAATATCTACCTGAAAGTTTTTCTGAAAAACTTATCTCCTATTTTGAAAAATCTGACAAAATTCTGCCCCATGAAAAACTCTCTGAAAGAGAGTTTCAAGTATTTTTAATGATTGCCCAGGGTAAAAGTTTAATAGATATTTCAAGAGAATTATCAATAAGCATAAAAACTGTTAGCACATATAGAGCAAGAATTCTTGAAAAACTTGATCTAAAAAATAATGCAGAAATTGTAAATTATGCCATAAAACAAAAATTAATAACCACATAAAAACTGCTAAAATATCATATGAATTTTAGAATTATAAAAAATGACGGATTAGCAAGAATAGGGATAATTGAGACAAACAGAGGAACAATTCATACTCCCTGTTTTATGCCTGTGGGAACTAATGGAACTGTAAAAGCCATGACTCCCGAAGAACTGGCAGATATGGGCTATGAAATAATTCTTTCAAACACCTATCATCTATATCTTAGGCCTGGACATGAAATAATAAAAAAACTTGGTGGACTGCATAAATTTATTAATTGGCATTATCCCATTCTTACTGATAGTGGGGGATTTCAAATTTACAGTCTTGCATCTTTAAGAAAAATCTCCAGTGAAGGTGTAGAGTTTCGCTCTCATATTGATGGTTCTACACATTTTCTCACGCCTGAAAAGACAATAGAGATTCAGCTCGCTCTTAACTCTAATATAATAATGGTTCTTGATGAATGCATTCCTTATCCTTCTGAAAGATACTATGCGGAAAAATCACTGACACTAACGACAGATTGGGCAAAAAGGTGTAAAGATTATTTTGAAAAGAAAAAAAATAAACAGGCTCTTTTTGGAATAATTCAGGGAGGCATTTATCCTGATTTAAGATATAAGGCATTGGAAGAATTAATAAGGATTGGTTTTGATGGATATGCATTAGGCGGATTAAGTGTGGGAGAACCTAAGGAAGAGATGTATAATGTATTAAATGAAATCGCTCCTTCAATGCCAGAGGAAAAACCAAGATATCTAATGGGCGTGGGAGACCTAATTGATGTTATTCATGCGGTTGATCAGGGAATAGACATGTTTGACTGTGTAATTCCCACAAGAAATGCAAGAAATGGAACCCTATTTACCTCACAAGGGAAAATCAGCATAAAAAAAAGTGAATATAAAGATGATAACTCCCCGTTAGATCCTCAATGTAATTGCTATACATGCAAAAACTATACAAGAGCATTTTTGAGACATCTATACATGTGCAGAGAAATTCTCTCAATGAGATTAAATACCATACATAATCTCTATTTTTATTTTCAATTTTTTAAAAAAATGAGAGAATCCATATATGAAAATAGATTTACTGAATTTAAATTAAAATGGTTACCTATTCTTGAAAAAAATGCCTGCTCCCGAGTATAAAACTCGGAAGCAGTGAAATTCTTTATACTAAAATCTCCTTCAAATCCTCATCAACAGTTTTTACAGGCTTTATAGAAAAATTGTCCACTAAAACTTTAAGCACATTAGGACTTACAAAGGCTGGTAAACTTGGACCGAGACGAATATTTTTTATACCAAGATAAAGCAGTGTTGTAAGAATTGCCACAGCCTTCTGTTCATACCATGATAGTATTAAAGAAAGAGGAAGTTCATTCACGCTTACATTGAATGCCTTTGAAAGCGCAAGAGCAATTTGTATGGCTGAATAGGCATCATTGCATTGACCTATATCAAGAAGTCTTGGAATCCCATCAATTGAGCCAAGTTTCTTATCAAAAAACCTAAACTTACCGCAAGCAAGGGTAAGTATAACAGTATCCTTAGGGGCCCTTTCAACAAATTCTGTATAATAACTTCTTCCAGGCTTAGCTCCATCACATCCACCTACAAGGAAGAAATGCTTTATTTTCCCAGATTTAACAAGTTCTATTACTTTATCTGCAACTTGTAGCACAGCATTTCTTGCAAAACCAACCATAACTGTTTTATCCTCTTTGTCTTCTGTAAATCCAGGTAATTCAAGAGCCTTCTCAATCACAGGTGTAAAATCTTTATCCTTTATGTGTTTTACCCCTGGATAGCCTACTACACCAGTGGTGAATATTCTATCTTTATATGATTCTTGAGGTTTCATAAGGCAGTTTGTTGTCATAAGTATTGCACCAGGAAATTGAGCAAATTCTTTTTGCTGATTCTGCCATGCTGTGCCATAATGCCCATAAAAGTGTTTATATTTTTTAAGCTCTGGATAGCCATGACAAGGTAGCATCTCACCATGGGTGTAAATATTTATTCCTTTGCCCTCTGTTTGTTGTAAAAGTATTTCAAGGTCTCTTAAATCATGGCCTGACACAAGTATTGCTTTACCTTTCTTGTATCCAAGAGGGACTACTGTGGGAACAGGATGACCATATCTACCAGTGTTTGCTGCATCAAGCAATTCCATAGCTCTTAGATTAGTTTCACCAGCTTTAAGAACCATATTAAGCCAGAAATTTAAATCTCCATCCCTCTGCATAGCATCAAGAGCTTCATATATAAAGGCATAAACCTTTTCATCTTCCTGTCCAAGAATCTGTGCATGGTCAGCATAGGCTGCAATTCCTCTTAGAGAATAAAGCGTTATCTCCTTGAGCGACTGGATGTCTTCATTAGTGAAACTATGAAAAATCTTTTTATTTGCCTCTTCACCCTGTTTTATGAGTTCCTGAGGGTTATCAGCTGGTTTAAATTTACACGCATCTGTTTCATTAATTTTTATACCCTTCTGCTTTAGTTCATCTCTTAACCTTACTGCCTCATAGATAAAACTTCTAATAGCCTCAGGATCAAAATTTACATTTGTAAGCGTAGCAAAGAGTGCTTCAACAATGAATTTCTTCACTTTCCTTATGTCACTCTGAAGCAAAGCTGATGACTCTCCCTGTAAAGCCTCCTTTACATAAGCTGCAAGTCCCTGTAATGCATATGTTAATAAGTCTTGAAGATAGGCAGTATCAGGTGTCTTTCCGCATACACCTAATTTTGTACATGCAATTTGATTTGCCGTTTGTTCACATTGTCTACAAAACATGGCTAAACCTCCTAAATGTTTTTTTATAATTAAATTTTAAATGAGAGGAAAAGAGAGAAAATATGATTTAAATCATATTTTTATGAAATAAATTTTTTTAAACTTGAATAGAGAAAAATTTTTTTATATAATATTGATAACCTCTAAGAAAGGAGGTGAAAAATGAAGAAACTTTTAATTATCCTCTCTTTAGTCGCATTTTTATTAGCTCTCTTTTTAATTCTAAATCCACTTCTTGCAAAAACCAACTCACCAGAATTTTGTGCAAAATGTCATGTAATGGAAGAACAATATCTAACTTTACTCAAAGGAGGACTTCATAACTCAATAAGATGTGTTGATTGCCATCTTCCCAATGATTCAAAGGTCAATTTTTATCTTTGGAAGGGAATAGATGGAACAAAAGATGTGATGCATTTTTATTCTGGAAGTATACCTGAAAGAATTGTTATCTCAGCGCATGGTAAAAAAACAATTCAGCAAAACTGTATAAGATGCCATGAAGGAATGGTCTCCCGCATAGAAGTATCAAACAGAAATTGCTGGGACTGTCATAAAAGGGTAACCCATAAAAATAGGACTTTATTAGAGACAATTTAAGGAGGTCGCCTTATGAAAAGTATTTTTATTCTATTGTTTTGTCTAATATCTTTTATCTTAATTTTTGCATGTGCTCCAGAAAAACCAAAGGAATTCAGGGCAGTAGCAATTGCAGAAGGAGAACTTGACCCTGAAGCATGGGGTAAAGCATATCCAGTGCATTATGAAATGTATAAAAACTCTCAAGAGCCAACTCCATCTGGCAAGAGTAAATATAAAAAAGGATGGGATACAGACAAAATCATCTGGGATAAACTCTCTGAATTCCCGTTTCTTGGTGTGCTATACAACGGATGGGGTTTTGGAATTGAATACAATGAACCAAGATCTCATTACTATAGACTTAAAGATATTCTTGAAATTGACTCATCAAGATACAAACCAGGTGGAGTGTGTCTCACTTGTAAATCTCCCTATGCACCTCAGCTTGAGGCAAAACATGGACTTGCCTACTATAATACGCCTTTTAGAGAAGCTATTAACTGGATTCCAGAAAAACATAGAGAATTGGGAGACTCCTGTGCAGACTGCCATAATGCTAAGGATGCCTCCTTAAAGATTAGCAGACAATTTACTCTTGGAAAAGCCCTTCAGAGTATGGGAATTGATACTAATAACATACCTCATCAGCACATGCGCAGCTTAGTATGTGCTCAGTGTCATGTGACCTATATAATTCCAAGAGATCAGGAAATGAAACCTAAGGGAATCTTCTTCCCATGGCAAAACAGCAAAATTGGTGGAATATCCATTGAAAATATAATAAAAATAATCAAAAGCGATCCGTCCTATGGAGAATGGAAACAAGCAGTTACAGGATTTAAACTTGGCTTTATAAGGCATCCTGAATATGAATTTTTCTCTAATAACTCAATACACTGGAATGCTGGTGCATCCTGTGCAGACTGTCATATGCCTTTTAAAAAGGCTGGTGGATTTAAGGTGTCTGAACATAGAATTATGAGTCCCCTTAAAAATGATATGAGACCATGTCTACAATGTCATGGTCAGACTCCTGAGTGGTTAAAACAACAAGTGCTTACAATACAAGACAGAACAGTAAGTCTACTTATCAGAGCAGGAAATCAGATAGCCCGTGCAGCAAAAATATTTGAATTTACCCATAAAGTTCAGCAAGAAGGAAAACAAATAGACCAGAAGCTTTATGATAAGGCAAAGGATATGTATCTCGAAGCAATGTATAGATTGATTTTTATAATTGCAGAAAATTCAGTTGGATTTCATAATCCTACTGAAGCAGGAAGAATACTTGGTGATGCCTATGCCTATGCATCTAATTCTGAGATGCTCTTAAGAGCAATGCTTAGCAATGCAGGAGTTCAGGTGCCTGTAAAGGTTGAACTTGAACTAACAAAATATCTAAACAATAGAGGAACCAAAAAACTTAACTTCAAACCTGAACAGGAATTTAAAGATCCCTATGGAATACAGCAGAATATAGAGGCTATGCTTAAGTAATTTAACTAATAAAGTAAAGCTTCTACACTTATATATATCTTTAAGTGTAGAAGCTTTATTTTTTACCAGTTGTCATTTTATAATATTTATATAATAATAATTAAAAAAATATGACAAATATTTTTTCGGAGGATTCTGTGATAAAGAAAATTACAACATTTATATTAATAATTATAATTTTATTCTCTTTATCATCATGTAGTGCAGAAAAATATGGACAAGACCTTGATAAATCTTTGAAGAAGGTGAAAATTAAAGATATTTTTATTAATCAATCTTTGATTGGGCAGAAGGTAATAGTTGAAGGAATAATAATAACACAATGTCAAAGCAAAGGTTGTTGGTTTTTTATGAATGACAATACAGGTACTATATTTATAAATCTTGCACCTATAGGCATAAATTTACCTCCTAAGACAGGTAAAAGAGCTGTAGTAATGGGTAAAATAGTTACTATGGAAGGGAATACAATAATAAATGCAGAGGGATTAGAAATCAATTAATGACCTTTTTAAAGTTGTACATTAACTCTCTTCTTAGAAACAAAATCAGGACTCTTTTGACATTAATAGGTATCTCTGCATCTATTGCCATACTTTTTTCTATTTTCTCATTTAATAGAGGTTTTGAGAGAAATATAAAAAAAGAGACAGAAAAGACAGGGTTACATTTTATGATAGTTCCTTCTGGGTGTCCCCATGAAGTAGCATCTTTGATTTTACATGGAGCAGTCTCTCCTAAATTTTTAGATATGGATATAACTGAAAAATTAATAAATTTCAGAGAAATAGAGCTTATATCTCCAATAATAGTTACTCAGGCTCCTAATATTAAGTATGACAGAATAGATATTCTATACGGAATAGAGTTCTCAAATTTAAAAATTCTAAAGCCCTATTGGGATATTGAAGGAAATATTCCAACAAATGATTACGAGATTATTATAGGTTCAGATATAGCAGAACATTATAAAATAAAAATTGGTGACACCTTAAACTACAAAGGCGTTCAATTCAGGGTATCAGGAATCGTAAAAAGGACTTTTAGCCAAGAGGATGCCTATGTTTATATATCTCTAAAAAGCTTACAAAAATTATCAAATAAGGAAGGTAAGGCATCTGCTATTGGTATAAGAATTAAAAATATTGGAGATTTAAATAAAATAACTGAAGATATATCAAATAAAATTCCAGGCATTCAAATAGTAACCATGAGTCAAGTTGTAAACAGTCTTTCAGTTATGGCAACTTCTGCAAAAATATTGAGTCTTTCAATAGCTATAATTGCTATTATTATTAGTGCAGTAGGTGTAATGAACTCTATTCTTACTTCAGTTTTTGAGAGAACATCAGAAATAGGAATTATGAGAGCAATTGGTGCTTCAAAATTTGATATCTTCAGAATAATAATAATGGAAAATATATTACTTAGTATTTTGGGTGGTGTCATTGGAATCTTATTTTCTGTGATTTCTTCTACAGTAATTGAAAAATTTCTCAAGAAATTTCTATTTTATCTCCCCTCAGGCAAACTAATAACTTTTGAGTTTCATATAGCCTTAGTCTGTTTGATATTTTCCTTCTTTATAGGAGTAGTTTCTGGGCTTTATCCTGCCTATAGAGCTTCTAAAATAAATCCTATTGAGGTAATAAAAACATGATTGAAATAAAAAATATAAAAAAAATATATAAAAGAGGTGCAGAGAAACTATATGCCCTTAAAGGAATAGATTGTTCTATTGAAAAAGGAGAATTTATTGCTATAACAGGACCATCAGGTTCAGGAAAATCAACTTTTTTACATATAATAGGTTGTCTTGACAGTCCCACAGAAGGTGAAGTCATTATTGATGGAATAAACATTAAAAATTCTAAAGAGAAAGATTTGATTAATATAAGAAGACAAAAAATAGGTTTTGTTTTCCAAAATTTTTATCTTATTCCTGGATTAAACATCTATGAAAATATAGCCCTACCTGTACTTTTTAGTAGAAAAAAAAATTATAGAAAAAAAATTTTATCCCTCATTGAAGATTTAGGACTATCCCATCGTATAAATCACAAACCTCATCAATTAAGTGGCGGAGAAATGCAGAGAGTGGCAATAGCAAGGGCTCTTGCTAATGAACCTGAGATATTACTTGCCGATGAACCCACAGGCAGTCTTGATACGGAAAATAGTGAGAGAATATTTGAAATATTTAGCACTCTGAATAATAAAGGTCTTACAATAATTGTGGTAACTCATAACTTGGATTTAGCCAAAAAAGCA
>JAOAGB010000016.1 GCA_026415995.1 Thermodesulfovibrio sp.
TTTTAGTTTTTCATTTTCTTTTAAAAGAATACAGAATTGAGAACCTGTCATTTTAGGCATTATGAAATCGACCAATATTAAATCAGGATTGACATTTTCTGCAATTTTTAATCCATCCTCTCCATTGTCAGCTGTAAAAACCTCGTAACCAGCTTCTTGCAAAGAAACCTCTGCTAATTTTCTTACAAGAGGGCTGTCATCAATTACTAAAATTTTACCTTTTGACATTTTTTACTCCTATTCAAGAAGTTTTTTCATTGTTATACGCATTCTTTCTATTGATTTAGCAAGAATAGCAATTTCACCTCTGGCATTTTGAATTTGGATTTTTTCAGATGTTTTCCCCATGGAAATATTATCTGCAGCATTTGTCAAAGCAATTATAGGATTAATTACATACTTATGCATACCATATCCTATTAAAATAGAAATTATTATTAATATAACAATATAAGCTATTACATTTACACCAAGAATTTTAAATATCGTGAATGTAGACAATATTCTTTCTTTGGTTATATATATATAACCTAAAATTTTGCCAGTTTGTTCCTTAATCGGTATATAGATGATAAAATAATCTTTATCATCCGTAGATATTTTATCTAAAAAATATTTATCCTTAGTTTGAATCAGTTTATTAATAGATTGTTCAGAAATAAATATTTTCGGCTCATTACCTGTAAAATAAACAGATATCCATTCACCAAAAGTATTTTTTGCTGACTTTTGATAAATCTCTTCAGATAATTGATTTCTTCTGGTTATGAATCCAATATCTGAATTAGTGGCTTTTTTTAATTTAGCTAATAATTTTTCTAAATTTAAATAATTTTCAGAGGCATTAATATTATTAGTTATCCCTCCTATTATTTGATACAAAGATGTCGTTTCTAAAAAAGCATTTGTAGTATTTATGGAATATTCAATTTCGCGAATTTCTTGTTCTTTTATAATATTTAATTGAGAAATATAATTAAATCCTACTAAAATGCTCATTCCAATGATGAGGGTGGTCAGCAAAGGAAGGGCAATTCCTGCTCTTAAGCCTAATTCTATTTTCATAGATTAACCTCCTCAATAAGTCTTTTCACTTCCTTTTGAAATTCCTTTTTTCCTTCTTCCTCTTCAATCTCCTCCGATAATAATTCTACTAATTTAAGCATATCATTTTTTGATGGCGGGTTCTGAGCAGTCCATTTTTCTTGAATTACTTTATCCATAATTTTATTTCCTATGGGACCAATCTGTTTTATTAAGGCTACTTTCAATTTTTCCTTTATCTTATAGAATGGATTTGTTCCGGACCCTATTTCACTTTCGTAGAATATATATAAATTTATATTTTTTAATTTATTTATAATTTCTTCTGTTGGAGGAATATCGTTACTTTTAATATCAATAGTTATATTTGATATAAAATTACTTGAATAGGGTTCTTTATTAGATAATTCCTTCAAACTCTCGTTACCCTTTTTAAATCCGTAAGAGATATGATATATTTCACCATCTTTGAAATAAAATTTAAATAAATTTTTTTCAGATAACATAGCTATATTAAGGATACCAGTTTTTTTTTCTCTATACAAGTTATCCAGAATTTCTCCCAGTAATTTCTTCATTTTTCTTTTGATTGATCAAAAATGTTTATAAATGTTTCTATATTTTTTTCTAAATTACCAAATAAAATACCAGAAGAAACAGCTATATTTTTACAACCACATTCAATGATTTTTTGAATGTTTTCTAAGTTAATTCCTCCAATTGCAACTACAGGTATATTAATTTTTTTTTGTATCAAAGATAACATAGAAAGTCCTCTTGGTTCAAGGGCATTTCTTTTAGTGAAAGTTTTAAAAATTGGACCAAAACCTATATAATCAGCAGATTTTTTTTCTGCTTCCAACGCTTCTTGTAAATTATGAGTAGAAATTCCTATTATACCGAAAAATAATTTTTTTGCTACTTCAATTGGAAGGTCATCCTGTCCTAAATGAATCCCTTCTGCTTCCGAGGCTATTGCAACATCTAAATAGTCATTTATTGTCAGAATAGCATTATATCTATTAGTTAATTCTTTTAGTTTCAAAGCGGAGTACAATATGTTTTTTCTTGGTAAATCTTTCTCTCTCAATTGAATCCATTTTATTCCTGATTGGAGGGCTCTTTCCGCTTTAGTTGGTATGTCGTTAGAGGAGATAATCAGACAAATAGAGGGAAGTTCAGATTTTTTCATTACTCTGCATAGTTTGAACAAAATCAGTAAAGAATTTACCTTTTATAAAATCTGGATGTTCAAGTACTTTTAAGAAAAATGGAATATTTGTCTTTATGCCTTTAATTTTTGTTTCTTCTAAAGCCCTTTTCATTCTTGCTATAGCCTCATGTCTGTTTGAACCCTTTGCAATAATTTTGGCTACAAGGGAATCATAGTAAGGGGATACTTTACATCCATGATAAAGAAAGCTGTCTACTCTTATGCCAGGTCCTCCTGGGAAATGGATAAACTCTATTGTTCCAGGAGAGGGTGTAAATTTTTCAGGATCTTCAGCATTTATTCTACATTCAATAGCGTGACCTTCGAATTTGACCTGGGATTGTTTAAAAGACAGTGGATATCCTTTCGCTATTCGTATTTGTTCCTTTATTATATCAGTATCAGTTATTTCTTCTGTTATAGGATGTTCTACCTGAACTCTTGTGTTGATTTCTATAAAATAGGGATTTAGCTCATCATCTACGATAAACTCAAATGTCCCTGCATTTCTATATTTTAAGGCTTTTGCAGCTTTGACCGCATATTCACCTATTTTTTTCCTTAATTTTTCTGTTAAAACTGGGGAAGGAGCCTCTTCAATTAGCTTTTGATGTCTTCTCTGAATTGTGCAATCTCTTTCTCCAAGATGAACTATATTACCCTGTCTGTCAGCAAGTATTTGAATTTCGATGTGCCTTACCTTGGGGAAATATTTTTCAATATACAATTCTCCGTTTCCAAATGCGGCTAATGCTTCTCTCTGAGCCATGAAAAAGGTCTGTTCTATTTCCTTTTCATCATTGACTATTCTCATTCCCCTTCCACCACCACCTGCAGAGGCTTTAAAAATAACAGGAAGGCCAATTTTTTTAATAACCTTTAGACAGACTTCCTCTGAACTTACAGGTCCGTCACTTCCGGGAACTACGGGTATCCCCTTTCTTTTTAATATCTGTCTTGCTTTTGCCTTATCCCCCCCAATTCGAATGTTATCTGGAGTAGGTCCGATAAAGGTAATACCGGAATTTATACATGCTTCAGCAAATTGAGCATTTTCTGATAAAAAACCATATCCTGGATGGATCGCCTCTGCATCAGTTATATCTGCAGCAGAAAGTATGGCTGTTATGTTAAGGTAGCTTTGTGAAGGGCTGGCTGGACCAATACAAATTGATTCATCAGCAAGCTTTACATGAAGTGATTCCTTATCAGCTTCTGAATATACAGCAACAGTTTTTATCCCGAGTTCCTTGCATGCTCGTATTATTCTAACAGCTATCTCTCCTCTGTTGGCAATTAGAATTTTTTTAAAAAGCTCCATTTAAGCAACCTCGATTAAAAATAGAGGTTCTCCATATTCAACTGGCTGACCGCTTTCTACCAATATTTTCTTTATAACACCTGATACATCGCTTTCAATCTCATTCATTATTTTCATAGCCTCTATAATACATAGAACCTGTCCTTTTTCTACTCTTGTTCCCACTTCGACAAAGGGTGATGAATCCGGCGAGGGACTTCTGTAGAAAGTACCTACTAAGGGTGAAGTGACTGTATGAAGAGTCTCTTCCTCTTTTAAGGATTCGGCAGTATATGAAATTTTAGAAGGTTCTTCTGCTGGTTTTACTGATTTTGTTATTTCAATCGGACCGTAAATATATCCTCTTTTTATTCTTATTTTAAAGCCTTCTCTTTCAATGTTTAATTCTGTTACATCTGTATCCTTTAGAAAGGATATTATATCTTTTATATCTTCGAGTTCCATCTTTTACTCCTTTACTTTTTCAATATATTCACCAGTTCTTGTATCTATTTTTAGAAGATCACCTGTTTGTATGTGAAAGGGTACTTTTACAACAAGTCCTGTTTCAAGTTTTGCAGGTTTAGTCCCACCAGAAGCTGTATCTCCTCTAAAAGCTGGTTCTGTTTCTATAACTCGCAATTCTACAAACATTGGAGGTTCTATTACAAGAGGCTCTCCGTTATAGTATATTACATCAACGAGCATTTCTTCTTTTATGTAATAGAGGACTTCACCTATTCTATCTTTTGTAATAGATATTTGGTCATAAGTTTCCATGTCCATAAAAACATATGCGTCTCCCTGACTATATAGATACTGCATCTGTTTTTCTTCGAGTTGTGGTTTTTCAAACTTTTCTCCTGCAGGAAAGTTTTCTTCAAGAACCCTACCGGTTTTAAGATTCTTTATTTTTGTCCTTACTATTGGTGCTCTTTGCTGCATTTTTACATGCTGGAAGTCAATTATTTCATAAGGTTCTCCCTTGTATTCAATTTTTAATCCTTTTTTAAACTCCGTTGTTGAAATCAACTTCTCACCTCCTATAAAATTTCTAATTCTGTTGAAAGGTTTGTAAGAACTTCAGTTGAATTTTTTGTCACAAGTACCATATCTTCTATTCTTACTCCTCCAAAACCTTCAATGTAAATTCCTGGTTCAATAGTAAAAACCATACCAGCTTGAATGATATCGTTAGAATTGAAATTAATCTTTGGATGTTCATGTATATCAAGCCCAACTCCATGACCTGTTGCATGACCAAAATTTTCACCATAACCTGATTGTTTTATCAAATTTCTTGCATTTGCGTCAATTTTTTTTGCTTTACTTCCTGATAAAGAAGCACCAATTGCTAATTTTCTTGCTCTGTTTACTGTTTCATATATTTTAATCTGTTTTTTTGAAGCTTTTCCTATTATAAAGGTTCTTGTCATATCTGAATAGTATCCATTATATTCAGCTCCCCAGTCAATTATTACAAAATCACCTTTTTTTAACAACCTTTCTGAATTTCTCCAATGGGGCATTGAAGAATTAGGCCCTGATGCTACAATAACGGGAAAGGGCAGGCTATCTGCACCTTGTTTTCTTATTTCAAACTCGAGGTTCATTGCGATATCTCTTTCTTTTACTCCCTCTTTTATCAAGGGTTTAATTTCTAAAAAAGCATTTTCAGCTCGAACAACGGCTTTCTTTATAAATTCTATTTCCACAATATCCTTTATTGCTCTAATATTTTCTATAATATAACTTTTTGGTATAAGAGTTATACCTTTTATTTCAGAAAGTTTATTGAAAGTCTCATAAGAGCAAGATGCCTCAAAGTAAAGCTTTTTAATCTTTTTTTTATGAATGATGTCCTTTAAAGTTTTAAACCATGAATCTTTAAACTCCTTTATTTCTGAAAAAACCTCTTTTTTTGCTTGTTCTATATAACGGAAATCAACCATTAATAAACAATCCTCTTTTGTTATAAGGGCTATAGCAAAACTTCCCGTGAAACCTGTTAAGTATCTAATGTTTTTAAGATTCGTTATTAAAAATGCATCTGAATCTTCTGAAGATAAAATACATGAAACTTTTTTGACTCTTTCACTGAAAATGTTTATCAAATTTTAACTCCTTGATTTTAGAGAGAATAATACTGGCCACATCTTCTTTAGGAAGTAGAGGGGTTTTATATTGATAAAATCTGTTTTTCTTTTTATATATTATTACAACTTGGTTTTCGTCTGAAGCCATGCCACCATGTTTTCCTGTGATATCGTTGAGAACAATCATATCAAGATTTTTTTCTAAAAGTTTCTTTTTTGCTCTATTTATATTAAAACCCCATTCAGCAGAAAAGCCTACTGTAAAAGGTCTATTTTTAAGTTTTGAAATTTCCTTAAGAATATCGGGACATAGTTTTAGAGAGATTGATTTTATAGACTCCTTATCAATTTTAGTCTCAAAGAACATCTCAGGTTCAAAGTCAAGTGGTGCTGCAGACATTATAAGTGTTGTTATTTCATTTATATTTTCCATCACTGCTTGAAGCATATCTGATGTGGTTTCAACAGATATGAATCTATCCACCTGTGGAGGAGAGAGATTTGATGGACCACTTATTAGTGTAGTACTGGCACCTCTTATTTTTGCCACTTTTGCAATGGCATAACCCATTTTACCTGATGATTTATTGGTTATAAACCTTATAGGATCAATATATTGTCTTGTAGGTCCAGCAGTTACAAGAATGTTTTCTGTTATAAGGTCCTTTTCAGTTAAAGCACTAATTATTGCATCAAAAATTTTATTAACTTCAGCAAGTCTTCCTTTCCCTTCTTCACCACAGGCAAGACAGCCTTCTTCAGGTTCTACAAAGTTGACTCCTAATTCTTTTAAGTATTTAATATTTTTTTGAACTTGAGGGGATTCATACATTCTCCAGTTCATTGCTGGGGCTATTACGACAGGCCCTTTAAAAGCTAATATTGTTGTTGTAAGAAGATCATCTGCTATACCAGAGGCATACTTATTTATAAAATTTGCTGTAGCTGGTGCAATTACAAATAAATCTGAGTTTTTGGCCAAATCAATATGAGACATGGGCGAGTCAAACATATCAATTAGAACCTTATTACCACAAGCTATTTCAATGCTTAAAGGTGTTACAAAATAAGTTGCATTTTTTGTTATTACAGGGAAAATAAGGGCTCCTGAATTTTTTAAAAATTTAATTAATTCAAATATTTTATATGCAGCAATGCTCCCTGTAATTCCTAATACAATTTTTTTATTTTTAAGCAAGGGACAATCCTTAAACTGTTATTCTTCCTCATTTGTCTGTTCAGTGCTTTCAGTAAAAAGATCCTCTAACATCTTTTCTGCAGACTCCTTGCCATGGAGATATACTTTAAGATCTTTTTCAAGTTCAGAAAGATCAGGAATAGTTTTTCTTTTTTCTTCAAGAAGCTTTTTAACATCTATTTTTTCAATTTTTTCTTTTGCTTTAATAGCTTCTTCACCAGTGATAAATTCAATTTTATCGGATAGGACCTCTAAAAGAGCAGTGGTTGTTACTTTTTTTGGTTTTTTTTCTATTCTTGCATTAGCTCCCAATGAAAGCTCAGATGCTCTTTGCGCGGCAATAAGAGTAAGTCGATATCTGCTGTCAATCTTTTCTCTGTCTAATTCTATTGGTAGAGAAATAATATCCATAGTTTTTTCCTTTTTTTCCATTTTTACCTCCATTTATATTGTTTTTAAAAAATTGTTCATAAAGTCTTTATTTATTCTATTAGTTTTTAATCTTTCAGCATTAATTATACAAAGAGCTTCTTCAATAGCTTTTTCGAGATTATCATTTATTAATAGATAATCATAGAATTCATATTGTATAACTTCCTCGGCAACTCTATTCAACCTATTTCTTATTACATTAGGCTCTTCGTTTCTGTTATACAGTCTTCTTGCCAGTTCCTCAATTGAAGGGGGTAGTATGAAAATAAGCACACTTTCTGGATAAATTTTCTTTATATTTTTTGCTCCTTGAATATCAATGTCCAACAGTACATCATTTCCACTGTTTAATAAATCATTGATAATTTTTTTTGAGGTTCCGTATAAATTACCATAAACCTCTGCCCATTCTATAAAATCACCATTTTTTATCATTTCTTCAAACTTCGTCCTGTCTATAAAATAGTAATTCACTCCATCTTTCTCACCTGCTCGAGGTCTTCGTGTTGTATGGGATATACTCATTTTTAAATTGGGTGAACTTTTAAGTAATCGTTCACATATAGTTGTTTTACCTGTCCCCGAAGGAGCTGATATTACAAAAATAATTCCTTGACTATTTTTCATCTTCTGCCCTATTTATTTCATTAATTCTTTGTAGTATGGTTTCAACCTGCAATGCACTTAATATTACATGATCGCTATCTGTAATAATTATCGAGCGGGTTTTTCTGCCCTCTGTAGCATCAATAAGCTTACCCCTTTTTTTTGCTTCATCCTTTAATCTTTTCATAGGTGATGAACCAGGATTTACTATAGCTATAATTCTTGATAAATAAATAATGTTTCCAAAACCTATATTAATAAACATGGTTATTGTATGTTTTGAACCTGTTCTTTAAGCCTTTCTGTTTGAGTCTTTATTTCTAAAGAAAGAGTTTTGACCTGGAAATCTTCTGTTTTTGCAAGAATAGTGTTTGTTTCTCTGTTAATTTCCTGAAGCAAAAAGTCTAATTTTTTCCCTATAATACCACCCATATCAAGAATTTCCTTAAATTGAATAATGTGACTTCTCAATCTATCTACTTCCTCTTTGATATCAGCTTTTTGAGCAATCACTATAATTTGCTCAAAAATTCTATTTTCATCTAAATTGTTATGGTTTATGATTTCTCTCACTCTGTTTTTTAATACACTAATATAGTTATTATAACTTATATCTACTAATCTTTCTAAATTGGTTAAATTATTTTCCATATCTAAAACAATATCCAAAAGACTTTTCCTTATTATTTCACCTTCCCTTATTCTCATCTTATGAAGGCTTTCAAGAGCTTCTGAAACTGTGCCGAGCAATGTATCTAAATCTGGTTCTTCTTCCTCATAAATGAAGAGTTCTTTAAAATTTGAAAACATTGATATATCAATAGAACCAAGTATACTCAATTCTTTTTTTAGATCAATAAATGCTGAATATAGCTGAAGGGCCAGATTCTTATTTAAATAAATTCTACCTGTTTTTTCTTTCTGATTAATAGAAACAGTAACATCAATCTTACCTCTTTGAAATTTTTGTTTTATTAAATTTTTTATTTCAATCTCATATCTTGATAGAATAATTGGTAATTTAATATTTATCTCAAGAAATCTATGATTTAACGATTTTGCCTCTACTCTAAAAATACCCTTTTCTGAACTTCCATAACCAGTCAAACTTTCTATCATTCTATTTTTCCTTTTATTTGTATAATTTTATGTTTTGATTTTGTCCCCTTTATTATTTCAATTTTAGATTTTGGTGTATTTAGTAGTATCGATAATATTTCTAATAATTCTATATTGGCTAATCCATCATGTGGTTGAGATTTCAATCTAATTTTAAGTATATCCTTATCTATTTTTTCAACTCCTGTTTTTTTACAACCTGTTTTAACGTTAATTTTTAAAATATATCCATTTTTATCCTTTATGAGAGGAATTTCCATTTTTAGTCAACCAAAAATTATAGTATAAATTACCTATCAGTAAAGTTACAACTGTTAAAATCATTCCGCCTATTACATCAATAAAATAATGATATCTGCAGTATACGGTGGAAATTATTAATAATATTACTGGAAAGACAAATATCCAGAAAATTTTCTTATTATACTTATAAAACATCAGTAGAATCAGAAGAGATATCCCCACATGTCCACTTGGAAAGGCATCTCTCTTTATTCCTTCAAGTGAATTTAGAATGTTATTAATATGATTTGCTACTAAAATACCATGAAGTTCATTTTGAAACATATGGGCAATGCTAAATCGAGGTCCTAAGGCTGGGAAAATAAGATAGCCTATATATGAAAAATAAAAACAAAGAAGAACAAGAAATAGAGCTCTTTGAAAATCTTGTTGATTACCATATCTAAGTAAATAGATACCTAACATAAAGGGAAGGAAATAATATACACAGTAAGAAAGTTGCATTATTTCTGTTAAATATGGAGTGGCAAATTTTTCCAGATAAAGATAGGGATAAAAACCAAAAATTTTGTAGTCAATTTCCAAAAAAACATGGTCCATATCTTTATTAATATAGGGAATAATTTCCCCAATTGTATCAAAAGCAATTAAAACAGAAAAAACAGGAAAAAGAATGTTTTTTATTAAATTTATAAATTTATTGTTGTTTAATTGACATATGAAAAATTGAAATATTGCCATAGATAGATAGATAATCAAAAAGTTAAAAGCAGTTGGAATCTCAGCATAAGAAAATATAACTAATAAAAAAAGAATTAAGAAAAAGATTATGTTTAATTGAAAAGAAGGTTGAAGTTTTAAAAATTCTTTTATCATCAAAGCCTTGCAATAGCTCTTAGTATAGCTTTTTCTTTTTTCGAAAGGGTCAGACCCTTTTGTTTTTCAAAGTAAAATTTTTTCCCCATTAGAATATCAAAAAAAATTGAAGAATCTATGGAAATACAATTTTCTCTCCAAACTGCTTTTTCTATGTCTCTGTCAGAGGTTACGACAATCCATAGAGCCTTTTCAGTTTTAATAATTCTTTTTATAACATCATCAGCTTTTTCACCTGCACCAGAATAAATTATTCTTATGCCACCCCTTATTTCTGAGGTTTCTCTGCCCATTCCTTCCTTATATCCATCAAATACCAAAGTTATCTCATGTTTCTTTTCTTTCGAATAGATTATTAGATTTGCGACTAAAGCCTCCCTTGCCTTTCTCATATCCTTATGAAAAATGCCTATCAGATTATAACCGTCTATCAGAATTTTACTCATTATTTAAATTCTCTCCAAATATAAATTTCTATTAAGCTCGATCACAGGATCGCCGTGATATTATATCCCATGTTTCTTCATCTATTTCTTCGAGATATTCTGAAACTTTAAATTCTGCTCCGCATTCAATACAGCAGAGCACGATACGTCTTCAGTAGAAAAAGACTGTTATATTATTTTTACAAAATTTACACTTTACATTTTTTAATACTCTTTTTTTCAAAAAATTATCCTCCTTTTTATATATTTTACATTTATAAAAGTATTTTATAATATCTTAAATGGAAAAATTTTCCTTTATCAATAAGGGAGAAATTCTGTTGTGGGATAATATCCCCGAGTTAATTCAACTTATTGATAAGGTTGATGCTCTTTTTAAAAATTTTCCAGAATTATTTATGGAATCTATGAATTTAGCGGTAGAGATTAAAGAGCACATCTTAAAACTTGATCCATTCATGGACACCTATTCAAAGAAAGTTTGTTCCCTATGTATAAATATATGTTGCCTTAATAAGAATAGCAGATATGAATACGATGACCTGATTTATATAATTGCTTTGAGGGAGAAATTCCCTGTTCCTGATAGGAATCTTAAAGAAAAGGAACCTTGTTATCTTCTTACTGAAAAAGGATGTAAAATACCAAGATACGTAAGACCTCTAAGATGTAACTGGTATTTATGCAAAGACCTTTTAAAGGAGATGGAGTCAGCACCTGCAAGAATTTTTAGAGAATTTTCCAATACTTTTAACAAAATGCTTCAAGTAAGGCAACAGATGCTGAACTCCTTTTTTCAATCACTGTCCAACATTCAAAGTAATATATGAAACTATACCATTTCTGTAAAACCAGATAATGGCTCTGCCCTTTGTCTGGCTGGCGATTTTAGAAAAATCCTTCACATTATTTATTTTTTGATTGTTAATTTCCATAATTACATCTCCTTGTTTTAACATTCCCTCAGCTGGTGATCCAGAATCAATGGATGATACAATAACTCCATTAATTCTTCTTGGGATATTAAGTTGGCTTCTCAGTCTGGGTGTTAATTCCTCTACATGGATACCGGCAAGAACTGACTCAGATACAGATACTTTCTGTTCAGAGGGTAATTCTCCTACAGTAGCTGTTAATGTATATGTCTTACCGTTTCTTATAATTTCAATTTTTACATTTTTGCCAGGTGGTGTACTTACTACAAGATTTCTAAGATGAGCAGAATCCTCCACTTCTCTCCCATCAAAACTTATTAAGATATCTTTTCTTAATATGCCTGCTTTTTCCGCTGGACTTCCCTCTTGAACATCTGTAACTACAGCGCCTTTTATCTCTTTAAGATTAATGGATTTTGCCATTTCAGGATCAATGTCTTGCACAGTAACACCAAGCCATCCACGAACCACTTTTTTGTGTTTTATAAGATTATCCATGACTACACGTGCCATGTTACTGGGAATTGCGAAACCTATACCTTGATATCCACCTGTAGTGCTAAATATTGCTGTATTTATACCTATAAGCTCTCCTTTAACATTCACTAAGGGACCGCCAGAGTTTCCTGGATTTATTGGTGCATCTGTCTGAATAAAATCTTCATAATCAGAGATTCCCACGTTTGCTCTGCCAGTAGCACTTACTATTCCACTTGTAACGGTAAGATTAAGTCCATAAGGATTTCCTATTGCAATAACTGTCTCACCTACTTTTAATTTGTCTGAGTCACCCCATTTTATTGCTCTTAGATTGTCTGCCTTAATTTTTATGACCGCAACGTCTGTTTTCGCATCATATCCTATTACCGTTCCATCAAAAACTCTTTTATCATAAAGTTTGACCTTAATTTCATCAGCACCCTTTATAACATGGTAATTTGTAAGAATATATCCAGAAGCATCAACAATCACTCCTGAACCAAGAGATGTCTGAGTGAATTCTCTCTGTCTGTCAAAAAGTCCTCCAAATTCCTCATCAAAAAATCTTCTAAAGAAGGGATCATTAAATGGAAAAGGTATAGTCTGTCTTCTTATTTTTTTTGTCGTATAAATATTTACTACAGAAGGTCTTACTGCTTGAACAACCTCTGCCATTGCGTTTCCAATTTTTGATAAAGTTTCCTGTGATTCTTTGGAAATCTGATAATCTTCTGAGAATCCTTTTGTCTGAAGATCAAAGTTAGAGGCTATTATTAATCCAATAGTTATGCCTATGAGAATTAAAACTGCTCCAGAGATAAAAAACTTTGTATTTTTTCTCATTTTAACTACCTCCTATTTTTGAAGTTTCTCCCAGTCTTTCATAAATTTTTCAATACCGATATCTGTCAAGGGATGTTTGATAAGTTGTTTGATTACAGAGTATGGAATTGTTGCAATATCTGCTCCTATTCTTGCTGCTTCGAGAACATGGAGAGGATTGCGAATACTTGCTACAATAACCTCTGTATCAAAGGCATAGTTTTCAAAGATTATCTGAATATCTCTTATTAAATCCATTCCAAAATGACTTATGTCATCAAGTCTACCAACAAAGGGACTTACATAGGTGGCACCTGCCTTTGCTGCAAGCAATGCCTGCGTTGGTGAAAATACAAGTGTTACATTTGTTTTAATACCTTTCTGCGAAAGTTTTTTCACAGTTTTTAGTCCATCCTCGGTCATAGGGATTTTAATTACTATGTTTGGAGAAATCTTACTTAATTCAAATGCTTCCTCTAACATATCTTCATATTTTAGTGATATTGCCTCGGCACTTACAGGGCCATCAACTATTTGACAGATTTCTTTTAGTAAGTTTATGGGCTCTCTGCCTTCTTTGGCAAGTAATGAAGGGTTTGTTGTTACTCCATCAATTACTCCTACTTCCCAAGCTTTTTTAATTTCTTCAATATTTGCTGTGTCAATGAAAAATTTCATACTTCTTCCTCCTGAATAACTTTAATTATAAAATTTTCACCATCCTTTTCTATTATTAATCCAAACAGTGACGCTAATTCAAAAAGTGTTCTTCCAAAAAGCAAATATAAAATATCATCCGAGATTTTTAGTTTCTCCTTAATCCAGTCTCTTAAGGATAAGTCATATAAAATCATCTCTGCTATTTTTTCAACGTTTTCTCCTTTACCTTTTTTTAATTCCTCTATTAGGTCATTAAATTTATTGAGAGAACAGATTTCCTCATGTTTTTTTATCGTGTCTTTTATGAAATCAATATCACCAAATAAATGCTCTCTTGTGAGTCTTTTACCTTCCAACCCTGTAACTGTAATGTTCTGTGACCAGCATTCATACTGTCTACATACATAAGGTCTTTGTTCATATATGGTACAGCCTTCTTCAGGATTATAAAAAAGACAGGTAAAAGTTCCAAAAATAGGCTTTATTTTTATAATTTCCATTGAACAGTAGTAAGTGTCTCCATCGATTGAAGAACGCAACTTTTCTCCTTCTCTTATTGTATAGATATCCTTCTCAGAAATAACACCTTTTATTAGTAGCTCCATATCTTCTTTAAGAATTATAGGAGTATCTCTTCTACAGCATTCTCCACATCTATCGCAGCCATTTTTTATTAAAAAGGTCATTTTTTTTGGTTTTCCATCAGGATCATATCCTCGAACCCCATCATGAGTATCTCGATCATTTTTTTGGGGTTTATAAACTGTACCATCAGGTAAAACTATTTCAAAATTAGAATTTTCTTCCGTCATTTTATTTCCTCCTAAGAATAATTTTCATGAATAAATTCTGTGTAATGGAGTATTTTTTTATTTTTCATAGCAAATTTAAACTGAATTATACAATTAGGACATGAGCTTATTATCATATCTGCTTTTTCATATTCTAAAACTTTTTTTCTTAGAATATCCATAGAACTTTTTTCAAATAAAAATGAGAAAAGACCAGCAAACCCGCAACAGCCCTCTTTTTTCTCAATATTAATTCCTAAATTATTAAAAAGATTTAGTATTTTATGGTGTTCCTTTATGTAGTTTGACGAATGACATGATAAATGGAAGAAAATTCTTTTATTAGAGGTTTGAATATGATGGAACTTTATATTTTCTGTTATATCAGTAATGTTTATAACGTTTATTCTTTCACCTGTAATTTTTTTATAAACATGGTCTATAAAATGAGCGCATGTGGGACAGGGAGTGATGACACCATCAATATTAAAGGATTTATAATTTTTTAAATTTTTTTTTGCAAGATTAACCATTTCTTTTCTAAATCCAGCTCCTAAAAGGGGTGCACCACAACAGTTTTGTTTTGGAATAATAACTTCATAATTAGCTTTTGATAAAATTTCTATTATGGCATTCGAGATAGAAGGCATAAGAAAGTTAGTAGCACAACCCAAGAAAAGAGCTATTCGCCCTTTGGGTTTAATTTTGTTAAAAATCTTTAAATAGGAAGATTCAAAACTTTTTTTTTCGAAGACAGATATTTTATCTAAAAAACTTGTGCTAAATTTTTTTTGTTTTTTTATAAAATGCTTTAATGGTTTACTCTTGTTAAGAACCCTTATAGCTGAAAAAAATAATTCAGGATAAAGAGAAAAATATTTAAAAAGATACTGCATCAGATTTTTATTCGTTTTTTCTCTTGCTTCATACATTAAAAAGGGAATGTTGACTTGAAGTGGACAATTTGCCTGACATGTGCCACATAGAAGACAACTAAAAATTCTTTCGTATAGCTTTTTGCTCTCAGGCAGATTTTCATTTATTAAAAGATTGAACATTTGAAACCTTCCTCTTGGTGAAAAGGCTTCATTAAGAAACAGTCTATAGCTTGGACAAAGTTCTTTACATTTTCCACATCTATTACATTCTGTTAAATCCATTTTTCTACTCAATCAGGGGTTGATTTTTATGGATATGATAATTTTCTTGATGTAAAGATGCCTCTTTCTTAATTGTTATTCTAATTTTTCTACTATTTTCCAGTTCCTCAAGGGAATCTCTTTCTTCATCTGTAAGCAAATCAGCAACTTGAGGATGAGCGACCACAGTTATTTCTGTTCCCTCTTGAGGAGTGAGATGTTTCAATTTTCTTAATATTTCATATGCTACAGACCTTATACTCATTACTCTACCTTTTCCTTCACAGTATGGACAACTGTCACATAATATGTGTTCAAGGCTTTCTCTGGTTCTTTTCCTTGTCATCTGAACTATACCAAGTTCTGTAATATTGTATATTGTTGTTTTGGCTCTATCTTTTTTTATTGCTTCAGCCATCGCATTAATTACTTTTTGTTTGTTTTCTTCCTTTTCCATATCAATAAAATCTATTAGTATTATACCACCTAAATTTCTAAGTCTGATTTGGTAGGCAATCTCTTTGACAGCTTCAAGATTGGTTCTCAGAATTGTATCTTCTAAATTTTCTTTACCTACATATTTACCTGTATTGACGTCAATTACTGTCATTGCCTCTGTTTGGTCAATTACTATGTATCCCCCTGATTTTAACCATACTTTTCTTTCAAGAGCCCGATCAAGGTCAACTTCTATTCCAAAGGCATCAAAAATAGGCTCTTCGCTTTCATAGAACTCTATTTTTTCAGCTATTCTTGGAAAATAAACATGGGCAAACTCTTTAAGCCTCATCCACTCAGCATAACTATCAATTATAAGTCGGTCTACATTTTGATTCATAAAATCGCGGAGACTTCTTAATACCAAATCGAATTCACTATGAATTAAGGCAGGAGCATGTACTTTATCTTTCTTTTTCTGGATGTTATCCCATAACAGCAATAAAAAATCAATATCTTTTTGTATTTCTTCTTCTGTGGCATCCTCAGATACAGTCCTCATTATAAGTCCAAATCCTGCAGGTTTCATTTTGGTTGCCAATTCTTTTAATTCTCTTCTTTTATCTTCATTTTCTATTTTTCTTGAAATACCTACATGTTCCATTCCGGGCATAAGAACTACATATCTACCTGGAAGTGTTATCCTTGAAGTAACTCTTGCACCTTTTGTACTGATAGGGTCCTTTGCTACTTGTACTAGAATCTCTTGCCCCTGTTGAACAAGTTCTTCAATAGAGACATCCTTAAAATCAAGTTTTGATATAAACTCTGTCTCTTCATCTGTTTCTAAAAAGGGATATAATTCCTTAATTCCTCCTCTTATATCATCTATATATAGAAATGCTGCTTTATCCAGTCCTATATCAATAAAGCATGCTTGCATTCCCTTTAATACTTTCACCACTCTACCTTTATATATGTTACCTACAAAACTTGAATCTCCTTTTCTTTCAATATAAAATTCAACAACTTGACCACCTTCCAAAAGCGCGACACGACATTCCTGCTTTGTTACATTAATTAAAAGTTCATTACTCAAGGTTCTATCCAGCCTCCTTCATATCCATACATCTGGAGTCTTTTAATATTTAATTCTTTTGCTGAGATGCCTAACAGTGCTTCTGCTATCTCAGTTATTCTTGCCTTAATTTCACTATCTTTAACTATTATACATAGTTCATCTCTATAAATCTGAATGTCGTCGATAAAATCTTTTAATGAATAGCTTTTTTCTTTCCTTTTTATTTCTATTCTTTCTATGTTGTCATAACTAAAAGAGGACAAGTTTGGTATAGAGGTTATTAAGTACTTATATTTTTGCACAAAGGCACCTAAAGAAGGGCTTGAAGGAGAGATTATTTTAAACGATTTTATCTTTAACCCCTCTGGCAGAATTTTATTTAATCTCTCAAGATATTCATGATAAAAGTCTCCATAAATTTTTAAATCGAAATATTCTGATTCACTTTCTATTCCAACAGGAAGGGAAGGGCAAAAAGATATTTCAGGCTTTGGATGGAATCCCTTTGAAAAAACCAAAGGCATTTTAGCCATTCTTAAAATTCTTGTAAGAAGATTGTTTAATTCAAGCTGAGATAAATATTTCATCTCTCCTAATTTGACATGACAAAATCTAACAACTGTAATGGTGTCCTCAAGAGAAGTTTTGGATTTAAAGGGTGAAAAATCAAAATTTCTATTATCTAAGGAGAATTTCTGATCTTGTAAAATACAATTCAATCCACAGCCTTCACATTTTATGCTGCATTCCTCTGTTTTTTTTAAATTTAAAGCTTTGTTAAGTTCTTTTTTAAGAAAATCCTTTTTTATTCCTGCATCAATGAAGTCCCAAGGAAGCTGTTCATCTATAGAATATTTTTTTGTTGCATAAGAAAACAGTTCAACTCCTGTTTTATCCATTGCATAAAGCCACCTATGAAAATCAAAAAGATCTGTCCATGCAGATAAAATTTCTCCCTCCTTCCACGCATGATATATAACCTCTCCAGTTTTTTCATCTCCCCTTGAGAGACTGGCTTCAAGGATACTCATTTGTGGATTATGTCCCTTATAATGAATTTTACTTTTTTGAAGGGCATTCTTTATAAATTTAAGTTTTTGACTCATCTCGTCCAAGGGAAGCTGATTAAACCACTGAAATGGTGTATGAGGTTTAGGAATAAATGGCGAAACAGTAACATTTATGTTTACAAATTTTTTAGTATAAGATTTTGCAATTTTTAAAATTTTTCTTGATAGATTAACAATTTCTTCAATATCTTCATCTGTCTCTGTAGGTAATCCTATCATGAAATAGAGCTTAATGTTAATCCATCCTTCTTCAAAAAGAAGAGCACAGGCTTTTTCAACATCTTCATTGGAGATGTTTTTATTAATAATGCATCTAAGCCTTTCTGTTGCTGCTTCTGGTGCTATTGTAAATCCTGTTTTTTTGACAAATTTTATTTTTTGAAGAAGTTCTTTTGTAACTTTGTCTGCCCTTATTGAAGGTAGAGAAATCGCAACACCTTCTGAGGAGAAATTTTTATTTAAAGCATCTATAAGTTCCGTAAGATAAGGATAATGTCCGATACTAAATGAAAGAAGAGATATTTCCTCATATCCTGTGCTTTCTATGGATTTTTTTGCTATTTCTAAAACTTTTTCTGGAGTTCTTATCCTAAGAGGCCTATAGACTATTCCAGCTTGGCAGAATCTACATCCAGAGGGACACCCACGGGATACTTCAATGGATATTCTGTCATGAACAATTTTCATATAGGGTAATATTGGTGATGTCGGGAATTCAGCATCATTTAAATTACTAATATATCTGCGTTTGATATTTTTTTTCTCTGACCAAGGAACATAGAAACCATCAATCTGGCTTATTGAATTAAGTAACTCTTCTTTTCCCCCATTGGAGTATTTCCACTCACGATAAATATTAATTAATTCAATAACTGCTTCTTCACCTTCTCCAATTAAAAAGGCATCGATAAACTGAGACATGGGAAGAGGGTTCGATGTACATGGTCCTCCAGCTATTATTAGAGGATATTTCTTGGTTAATCTATCCTTCCAGAACAATGGAATTTGACCGAGATTGAGCATATTAAGTACAGAAGGATAGGAAAGTTCATACTGCAAACTAAAGCCAATGATATCAAAATTTTTAATGGGAGTTTTTGTCTCAAGTGAACAAAGGGGTATTCCTTTATATTTCATGTAATTTTGCAAATCGATCCATGGAGAAAATACTCTTTCTGCTTGGACATCGGCAATTTTATTAAGAAGGTGATAAAGAATTTTAATCCCAAGATGAGACATACCTATTTCGTATATGTCAGGGAAGCATAGAGCAAACTTTATGAGATTTTTATGTTGTTTTAATATAGAATTAATTTCTCTGTTTATGTATCTTGTTGGTTTTTCAAAATAAAGAAGATTCATATTAATTAATTAAAACAGAGGTTAAGATTTTAAAGCAATTATTCAAGAAAAAGTCATGGAATAAATTGGCAATGATAGAATACAAGTTAAGGTTTTTCAGAGGGCATTAAGCCCCCTGAAGATTATCTTACTATATTCATTAATTCATTAAGCATGTTGTCTGTGGTTGTTATAACCCTTACATTTGCCTGGTAGGCTCTTTGTGCTGCAATCATTCGAATGAATTCTTCTGCAAGGTCAACATTGCTTGTTTCGAGAGAATTTGCATATATGGTTCCCACACCTACTGTTCCAGGGGCTCCTAATGTGGGACTTCCTGAAGAATAGGATTCAAGGTATAAATTGTTGCCAACTTTTGTTAAATTATGAGGAGCAACAAATTTAGCAAGAACCACTTGAGCAACATTTTTTACCTGTCCATTAGTAAAAACTCCTGATATTACCCCATTTTGGTCTACTGTAACAGCTATAAGATTACCAGATGAGTAGCCATTTTGAGTTTGGAAAACAACAGCATTTGGAGAACCATATTGAGTTGTATCTGCGAAATTTAAGGTAATATCAGCACTCTGTGCTCCCCATGGTGTGAAATCAAAAGTAAATGAAGTTGTAGGAGGATCAGTTGTAAGTCTACCTGTATCGTCAAAGTTTAATGTAAATGAACCAACTTCTGTATAATTTGGATTAGCAGGATCGTTACTTGCATCGTATATGACATGGGCATCCCAGGTATTTACAGCTGTTTTAGTAAAATATGTATATACAAGATGGGGATTTCCTAAACTATCGTAAACAGTTATAGCCGTGGAATAATTATAAGCATCAACGCTTGGTAGATCTGCCCCAGCGGTAAAACTCCAAGTTTTTGTTGCTTCTCTTGAATCAAGATTAAGTTGAGTTTTTATTTCATTAGTCGCCGATGGATCACTCATTAATCCAGCAAGATATACATCTCCTATACCACCTGTTACATTACCTGATGCATCCATAAGGTAGGCTTGAAGTCTATAACCATTTGGATCAACCACATAACCATCTTTGTCCAGTCTAAACTGTCCTGCTCTTGT
>JAOAGB010000018.1 GCA_026415995.1 Thermodesulfovibrio sp.
ACCATAGAAGAATCTATGCCAGTAATAGAACTACAACTATGCACCGAGGGAAGAAGAAACGGTATAGTGCCAAAACAAGGAGAGCTAACACCTGACCTATGTGAAGAGATTTTAGAAAGAGTTGGTTTAATAAAGAAGGGAAAAACTATCTCAGTTCCACCACTTAAAAGACCTTCTTTATGTCCAGGATGTGGACATAGAATTGCCCTTTATGCCTTAAAAAAGGTCGTTGGCAAAAAAGCAGTTTATTCAGGTGATATAGGATGTTATACTCTTGCCCTTAATTTTGGTGTGACAGATACAGTTTTATGTATGGGTGCGAGTGTATCCTTTGGTTTAGGAATTAAAAAGGCTTTTGAGCTTGCAGGAAAAGATCAAGATGTAGTAGCAATAATTGGAGACTCAACATTTTTCCATACAGGCATTCCACCCTTGATTGATGCAGTCCATTATAAAGTGCCATTTTTAACGGTCATTTTAGATAACAAAACTGTGGCAATGACTGGAAATCAGAAAACCCTTTCTGACCATGTAAGTTCTTTTGGTGAGCCTGTAACACCGATTGTTATTGAAAATATTGTCCAAGGAATTGGCGTTAAATTTATTCAAACAGTTGACCCCTATGATTTTAACTCTTCAATAAAAATACTGAAAGAAGCGAAGAGATTCTTAAAAGAAAATAAAGAGCCTGCAGTAATTATTTTCAGACATCTCTGTGTAAATACAAAGGAAGGATTAGATGTAAATCCTATTTATAACGTAAGGATTTTAAAGGAAGTTTGCAAGGGTTGTAAGGTTTGTATTACAGAGTTTGAATGCCCTGCCATATTTTTTAATGAAGAGGAAGGAAAAGTTGATGTTGATAAAACTCTATGCATAAGTTGTGGCTGTTGTGTCCATGTATGTCCTACAAAGGCGATTGTTTTGATATAATATTCAACTATGAAACTTGTAATACTTGGTAAAGGCGGACAGGGAGTAATATTTTTTTCAAGAATGATTGCACAGGCTGCAATCAAAAGAGGGCTTTCTGTTCGTTCAACAGAGATAAAAGGAATGGCAAAAAAAGGTGGTACTGTAGAAATACAGATGAAAATTGGTGAGGGAATGAGCGGACTTGTAAGAAGAGGAACGGCAGATATGGTAATTCTTCTAAGTAATGATATTTTTGATTATGCAAAAACCTTCGGTGAAAATATTTTTAGTTTTAATGAAAATGAAGTAGAAACTGCCCTTACCAGTGTTCCAATGAGATATGTTAATACTTTTTTGCTTGGAGTTTTTGTAAAGAAAACGGGTCTATTTGAATGCGATGACTTTATGAATTTTTTTGACGAGGAAAATAAAAGATCATTCATAAAGGGGTGTGAGTATGTTCAATCCTGAGAAAGAAACACTTCCAAGAGAAGAGATTGAAAAATTTCAAATTACTGGATTAAGAAAAACCCTAAGATTTATTAAAAATTCACGTTCAAAGCTTAAAGAAAAATACAAAGCCATAGAGCCTGAAGATATTCGTAGTCTTGAGGACCTCAAAAATCTTCCCTTTGTTACAAAAGACGAACTAAGAGACTGTTATCCCTTTGACCATATTTCAGTTGAGCCTTCTCAATGTGCAAGAATGCACATGAGTTCAGGAACAACTGGTGTACCTGTAATAAATGCCATGACAAGAAATGATATAGTCCAGTGGGGAGAGATAATGGCAAGATGTCTTGCCTGTGCGGGATTAACAGAGAAAGACAAGATTCAAATAATGCCCTCTTTTGGACTTTTTAATGGTGGATTTGGCTTTCATTATGGTGCTGAGCGGTTGGGTTGTTTTATTGTTCCTGCAGGAGCAGGCAGGTCTCTTATGCAGTTGAAATTAATAAAAGATTTAGGCGTTACAGCTTTTGGTGCCATTGCCTCTTATCCAGCAAGACTAATTGAGGTTGCCCGTGACAATGGTTTTGATTTTCGTGAAACAAACTTAAGAGTTGCCATACTTGGCGCAGAGACTTGGTCTGATGAATATAGACATAGAATTGAAAATGAGATGGGAATAAAAACTTTTGACATAATCGGACTTACTGAAACAGGAGGAGTTGGACTTGGAATAGACTGTCCCGCAAGAGCTGGAATTCATGTGTGGGAAGACCATTATATTTTAGAGATTATTGATCCTGAGACAGAAAAAAAGCTTTCATTAGGTGAGGAAGGTGAGATGGTTATTACTACTCTTACTCGTGAAGGGCTTCCTCTCATTAGATATCGTACAAGAGATATTTCAAGGATTCTCAGTTATGAAAAATGTGCATGTGGAAGGACGCATATTAGAATTGACAGAATTAAGGGCAGAACAGATGATATGCTTAAAGTGAAAGGTGTAAACTTTTATCCTTCACAGGTTGAGCAGATTCTATTAAAATATAAAGGTCTTTCTCCCTATTATCAGCTTGTAATAGAGACCTTAAAAGGTAAGGATGACATGACAATTATTGTTGAAAAGGCCGATAATGGTATTACTCAGCAGGAGATTGAACAGCTTGGACTTGAGCTTTATGATTTTTTAGGTTTTCGCAGTAAAATTCAGGTGGTTCCAGAAGGAACAATTCAGCGACTTCCCGGCAAGGCTGTGAGGATAGTGGATAAGAGAAAGAAAATTTAGGTGATTTTTATTCACAGGTTCCTCCAGCTTTTAAAAGAGTTGCCTCAAGGATAGAGGAAATTTACGAGCAGAATAAGTAGGAAAGCTTACAAAAAACTTGACATAACCCTCTTTTTGTATTATTATTCAAATTATGAATAATTTTCATTCAAGTCTTGAATTAAAATACAAAAAAAGACTTCTTGCCCCATTGATTCGCTCTGCTATTGAGAGTTTCCCTATAGTG
>JAOAGB010000029.1 GCA_026415995.1 Thermodesulfovibrio sp.
ATAGTATAGAACAATTTCCTTCATCCCATGTTTTCTCCATAATATCTCTTGATTTATTGGTTAATGGCTCAATTGAATTAATTGCCGTTCCATTTAATTCAATTGATGAAGAGATAGAATTTTTAAGAAATATCCAAAAAATATTTATTCCATCTCTTATTCCCTTATTAAAGGACACTCTTACAGAAAAATTTTACGATAAAATAAAAGATTTAAAGACTGTAAATGGTAAATCTACTTATTATCTATGTAAAAATTTTATGTGTCAACCACCGATAAATGACAAGGACAAACTAATAGATTTAATCTTAGATTTTTAATTTAATTATTTCTAAAACTTCCTCAGCTATTTTTTCATAATCGGATCTATTAGTTATATCAATCCATATGATATCACTCTCTCTCCTAAACCATGTATATTGTCTCTTAGCATACATTTTGGTTCTTTTTTTTATTAATCTTATGGCTTCATCAAGGCTATACAAATCTGCAAGATATCCCGCTACTTCCTTATAACCAATTGCTTGTAATGAAGGAATTGGTTTGTCAATCTTATCATTGTTTTTTTTAATTAAATTCAAAATTTTTCTAACTTCTTCGATTAAACCCTCTTTTATCATTAAATCTACTCTCTTTTCTATTCTTTGATATAGCTCTTTTCTGTCTCGAGTAATTCCAATTTTAAGAAAATCATAAGGTAAAGGCTTAGTAAGTTTTTTTTGTATCTCGATTATACTTTTCTTTTCCTTGAAAAAAACCTCCAATGCTCTTATGGTTCTTCTAAGATCTTTAGGATTTATTTTTGCAGATGCTTCAGGATCAATTTCCCTTAACAATTCATAAAGATAACCAGGCCTTTTTTTTTCTTTTCCAATAAGTTCTTTTCTCAACTTCCAGTCTGCATCTGATCCTTCAAAAATTCCTTCTGTCATTGCTCTTAAATAAAGTCCTGTGCCTCCCACAATTAAAGGAATTTTACCAAGCCCAAGCAATTTTTGAATGATAACTCTAACTCTATCTATATATTCACCTGTACTGAAATATTCCCATGGTTCAACAATGTCAATCATATGATGAGATACTTCCTTACGCTGCTCAAATGAAGGCTTAGCAGTACCTATATCCATAAATTTATAAATTTGCATAGAGTCCGAACTTATTATCTCAGTTTTTAATAATTTAGCAAGATGTATAGATATTTCTGTTTTACCTACTGCCGTAGGACCTAAAAGAATTAAAACCAAATTTTTCATAACTATTTATTATAAACTCTGAACCACTTGATTTAAGAATTAAATAATTATATACTTTACGTAATGGATTTAATTGCACTATTGGGATTAATCATAGGTTTAGGTGCTATTATTGTTGGTAATCTTGTTGAAGGGGGTACCACAGGACATTTAGTACAAATTGCTGCTGCAGTCATTGTGTTCGGTGGAACTTTTGGTGCCGTTTTATTGAGTTATCCATTAAAAGATTTAAAAATTGCCATAAATTCTCTAAAATTAATTTTTTTCAATAAAAAACTTTCCTACGAAGACACAATTGATACAATACTTGAATTGCTAATTCTTGCCAGAAGAAGAGGGCTTTTAGCTTTACAAAATGAATTGGAAAATGTAAAAGACCCATTCTTAAAGAGAGGTCTTACCTATATAGTTGATGGATTAAATGGTGATTTAATAAGAGAAGCTTTAGAGAGAGAAATCTTGGCTTATGAAGACATGATGAAGCGGGCTTCTAAGGTTTTTGAATCAGCTGGAGGATATGCTCCAACAATAGGAATAATTGGAGCCATATTAGGACTTATACATGTTTTAAAAAATGTAACAGACCCTACAAAAATAGGTATTGGTATAGCCACAGCTTTTGTTGCAACAATCTATGGAGTTGGTTCAGCTAATTTAATATTCATCCCAATTAGCAAGAGAATTATTAATAAAATAGAAGAAGAAGTTATTCTCATGGAACTAATGATAGAAGGAATCCTTGGTATAGAGGCAGGAATGAATCCATATTACTTAAGGGCTAAACTTGAGTCTTTCATCAGGGAAAGACAAAAAGAAAGATTATGAGACTAAAAAGAAACTCTGATAAAGAAGAAGATAACACTCACAGATGGCTAATTTCCTATTCTGATTTCTTAACACTTCTTTTTACTTTTTTTGTTGCTCTCTTTTCCCTTTCTACGATGGATTTATGGAAAGCAGAAAAGTTTACAGGTTCCTTAAGAAAGGCATTCAAAGTAATCGATGAACCAATTCCCTTTGAAGAAGATAGAAACAAAGCAGTTATTGAAGATTTAAAAAAACTTCTTAATGACATATCAGGAATAGAGGTCAAATCTGATATAAGAGGGATTGTTATTACCCTTCCGAGCTCTTTACTTTTTGATTCAGGTTCTGCACAATTAAAAGGAGAATCAATAGATGCTCTAAGAAGAATTTCAGAATATCTCCGAGAAATAGGTGGAAGAATATTAATAGAAGGACATACAGATAATGTGCCTCTATCACATAATTCCATATATAAATCAAACTGGGAACTTTCAGCGGCAAGAGCCTCCTCAGTACTACATTTTTTAGTTCAAGCAGGACTTTCGCCCGATAGATTTACAATAGCTGGATATGGGGAATACAGACCCATAGAATCAAATGATACCCCGGAAGGAAGAGCAAAGAACAGAAGAGTTGAACTCATAATCTTAAGATGAGTATAATAAATTACTTGTTTTGGAGATAATTCAATGAGAGAATTTTCAAGAGTTGATGCATACATACCCTTGGGTATTAGGGTTATATCTGCTACAGAGAGAGATAGAGTTAAGGCAAGACTCTCTGGTGATATAACTTTTATAACTACAAAGCCTGCTGAAGAACCTGCTGACAGAGCTCTGGCAGAATGGTTAAAAATCATAAATCAAAAAATTGACTTCCTTATTAGTTTAATCACTATGGAACAACAAGGTTTTTCATCTTTACCTCTAAATAAAGTAGACATAAGTGGTGGGGGAATGAGTTTTCTATCAGATTATCCCTATGAACAAGGTGACATATTAGAATTAAAAATGGTAATAGAAAATCCTGCTCCCTTAGCCTTATATGTTTATGGAGAAGTTATCAATTGTGAAAGCATTGATAGTGGATTTAGAGTTGGGGTAAAATTTGTTAATATTGATGAAGATGTTAGAGATCAGATAGTAAAATTTGTTTTCCATAGACAAAGACAAATTTTAAGACAGAAGAGGGAAATATAATGCTTGTTATTGTTGGTGCAATAGTTGTGGCGAGCTCTGTTGTTGGTGGATATATTTTAGCCCATGGAAACTTATCGGTACTTTTTCAGCCTGCTGAAGTTTTGATAATTTTTGGGGCTGCCTTAGGTGCTTTAATAATAATGTCTCCAATGCATGTTTTAAAATCTGTAATAAAAGGAGCAATCAAGGCAATTACAGGTGGAAGTGGATATTCTAAAAAAGACTATTTAGAAACATTACTATTATTAACCGAGGTATTTACAAAAATAAGAAAAGAAGGACTTATATCCATAGAGCAGGATGTTGAAGAACCTCATAATAGTGCCATATTTTCTAAATATCCTAAGTTTTTAAAAAATCATCATGCCTTAGGACTTCTAACAGATACCCTCAGAACAGTAATGACCACTACTATCTCTCCCTATGAATTAGAAAGTATACTTGATAGTGAACTTGAGACTCTACATGAGACAGAACTTTCTCCTGCTAAAAATTTAAATACCATGGCTGAGTCCTTACCAGGACTTGGAATTGTAGCTGCTGTTTTAGGAGTTATCATAACTATGCAAAAAATAAAGGAACCACCGGAAGTATTAGGACACAGCATAGGCGCTGCTTTAGTAGGAACATTTCTTGGAGTTTTAATGTGTTATGGTTTTGTGGGGCCTCTTGCAAAAAAAATTGATGCAAGCGTAAATGAAGAGAAAGAGTATTTACAGATGATTAAGTCTGCCTTAGTTTCCTTTGTAGGAGGAGCGGCCCCTCAAATTGCTGTTGAATTTGCCCGTAGGAGTATTCCACCTCACTTAAGACCTTCTTTCCATGATTTAGAAGAAGCAATTAGGGCTTTAAAGAGTGGCAGATAAATCAAAAACAACAGTAATTGTTAAAAAAATCAAAAAAAGTCATGGTGAACATCATGGCGGAAGCTGGAAAGTTGCCTATGCTGATTTTGTAACAGCAATGATGGCATTTTTCCTACTTCTATGGCTCATTACAATGGTTGAACCAGAAAAAAGAGCAGCTGTGGCAGACTATTTTAGAAATTTTAACCTCTTTCAACAATCGGGAAGATCATTTATGGAGCAATCTTCAGCAATTCATAAAGAGATAAAAACAACTGTTGAGCCTGTTACAGGTGAAAATGTGGCTGAGCGACTTAAGGAACAACTTAAAGAGGCAGTTGAACAAAAATTGAAAGAACTAAAAGACCATATAATGATTGAAACCGTTGAAGGGGGTGTTAGAATTCAAATTGTTGACCTTGAAGGTGAACCTATGTTTCCTCTTTCATCCTCTACGCCAACAGAAAAGGCAAAACAAATTCTAAAGGTTGTAGCTGAAAACATAAAGGATGAGAATGCACGAATTGCGATAGAGGGGCATACAGATGCTGTTCCATTTAAGGGAGGCAAGACAACTAACTGGGAGCTTTCAACAGAAAGAGCATCCTCAGCAAGAAGAGAACTCGAGCAAAATGGTGTTGATCCAGGTAAGATAGCAAGAGTTGTAGGTTATGCTGATACTATGCCACTTATACAAGAAAATCCGAAAGACCCAAGAAATAGGAGAATAAGTATTACTTTAATGTTTGAAAAAGGACAAAAACCATCAAATACTAATATTACTCAGGAAAAACGAGGTTAAGAGCGCTTTTTACAATATTTATCTCAACTGGAGCTTTCCCAAAATAGTCACCATCTATCTGAACATGAGCATTACCATTTATTTTTAGGCTTTCTGTATGAAAATAATCTATTTTTTTCATTTTTAAGTGTCTACCAGATATTACACCCAAAATTTGAAGCATAAGGCCCATTTTAGAGCTTGTTTTGGATAAAAAAACAGAAAAGAATGGAGATTTTAAATTTGCATCTGGTGCAATTTTAAAATTTCCTCCATAGCTTGAAGCTTTGCATACAATTGCTGTATATGCCTTTTTATTTTTTCCATTTTTTATCCTCAATTCATCAGGTTTATAATTCAATAAAGTTTTAATACCACTTAATATATAGGCAATCTTTTTTAAATATCTCTTTTTTTTGGGGTTTACATTGTATACAGCTAATCCATCAAATCCTATCCCTGCCATTAATATGAAATATCTCTGTTTTTCTTTGTTTTTTATTTTACCGAGATTAATTCTTTCAACTTCTCCATTCAAACTTAACTCAATTGCCTTTTCCAAATTGTTTGGAATTTTCAATTCCTTTGCCAGTACAGATGTAGTTCCTAAGGGCAGTATGGCAAGCGGTATATGAGAATGGACTAACCCATTTACTATTTCATTATATGTACCGTCTCCACCTGCAGCTATAACAAGTATTTTATCTTTTTGATTTTCTTTAATTTTTCTTGCAAAAACCTCTGCATCCCCTTGTTTTTTAGTGAGGAATACTTCAAAGGGAATTTTTTTATTTTTAAGTATTTCCTGTGCCTTTTCTATCCTTTCTAATGCTCCACCACCAGCAATCGGATTTCCAATGAGAAAAACTTTATCATATTTCATACCACTAACACCGGTTTCCTTTCTAAATAATTTATCAAAGTTTCAAGATTACAGGGAGTTTTAATAAAAAACGCTCTTCCTCCAAAATCTTCTCCCTGATTTTTGATATTAGTTATCCTTAAGTATCCAAAATTTCTTGATGCAATATATCCTGTAGTATAATCAGGATTATCGGAAATACATAATTCTGCAATTATTTCAGAACAAGAAGCAACCTTTGAGGCAACAGTAATTGCTTCAATTACTCTTTGAGGCTGTGTTGAAAGTCTTTTTATTTGTTTTAACAGCTTAACTCTTTTATCATTTTCCATATGAATGCGAGAAACTCTAACGCCTCTTGTTTTGTCTTTCTCTAATCTTTCCCCTGTCATTGAATCTATAAGGGTAGCTCCTCTCATTGGTAAATTTTTTATAACATCATAGGCTGAAATCAAGGCTTTATCAGAAATACCTATTGAATTCAATTTTTCTTTTATTACAATAAAAGCTTCTTCAGGAGAATTGCATAAAATTGTATTTACAGGAAGGGCAGAAATTGTATGAATCCTGTCTTTAATTTCTTCTACAGTAAATACAATTTTATCTGGTCTACCCTTCGAATGTTCAAAGGCTCTCTTAAGAAATACTTTTAAAACTTGTCCTATCTTAGAATAATCGTATATTCCTTCTGCTCCAGAAACATGTTTTTCTTTGCCTTTTTCTTCCTTAGAAGCTCTCATTCTAACTGACCACACAATCCACCTCAAGTCCATGATTTTCTAAAAAACTTAAATCATCACTGTAGTGTCTTCCTGAAGTTGTAAGATAATTACCTGTCATTAAGGCATTTGCACCAGCGATAAAAATCCAAGAGGAAAAATCTTTAAGTAAAGGCCTTCCTCCACATATTCTTATATCTTTGTCGGGTAGTATAACTCTGAAAAGAGCAATTATTCTCAAGGCCTCCATTGGCTTTAGAGGTTTTTCTTTCTCTAAAGGTGTTCCTACAATGGGAGTGAGAAAATTAATAGGGACAGAATCAACATTTAAATCTCTTAAAAAATTGGCCATATCAATCCTATCAATCCATGACTCTCCCATGCCAAAAATTCCTCCAGAACATATTGATAACCCTGCCCTTTTTGCATAATCAATAGTTTTTATTTTGTCAGAAAATTTATGGGTTGTACATATCTTATTAAAAAATCTCTCTGATGTCTCTATATTACAATGAAGTCTTTCAAGTCCCTTATCCCTTAAATAGCATATTTCATCATACTCTAAAAGTCCCAATGAAGCACATGTATGAATTCCAATCTTTTTTATCTCTTCTATATATTGTGCTATTTTTTTTAATTCTTTATTTGAAGATTTTTTACCGCTTATAACTATGGAGAACCTTTTTACTTTATATTTTTTTGCTTCTTTAGCTTTTTCCAATATTTCATCTTTATTTATCAATGGGTACACCGGAGAATTTGTTTTATATCTTGATGATTGAGCACAAAATACACAGTCTTCCGAACAACGTCCGCTTTTAGCATTTATAATTGCGCAAAGCTCGACTCTTTTACCTTTATATTTTTCTCTCAAAGAGTTTGCTTCATAAAGAAGATCGTAAATCTCTCTTTTATCTATATCATCTATAAACTTTCTCATACAGTCTATCTTCTATTATAATCTTTCTGAGCTTATTGTTTGATTATTCTCGTATATCTCAAGTCTTTAAGTATGATTTTCCTACTTTTCACAGCAATGAATGAAAGAAACAATAAAAATATTAGAATAAAAAGACGAGCTATAATTTTTGTAGGTTCTTCAGTAGTAATTATATTAGTAAAATCCTTTATCACCCAAAAATATAGGATAAAAGATAAAAAAACAGGAGAAACAAAAGCTATTACATAAACAAATGCTTTTGGCAATCTAATAGACGTATTTTCAGTAAGTTCTTTGTAAAAATTATTTATTCCAAATATCCATATGAATACAATTATCTCAATTAAACCAAAGATAAGAAGCATTACACATCCAGCCCAGAAATCAAGTTCATCTATAAAATTAGGTATAAATGCGCATAGATGTGCTCCTATGATTACTAAAATCATTGATACTGTTACTGCCTTTGTATGTTCCCATTTCATCTCATCTTCAAATAGAGCTATAAGTGGTTGTACTAAAGCTAAAGAAGATGTAAGGGCAGCAAGAAAAAGCAATAAAAACCATATAAATGAAATTATCCAACCCATTGGCAAATTCATCAAAACCGCAGGCATGGTCATAAATCCTAATCTGAAAGTTCCTTCTTTAGCAAGTTCTGGAATAGCTAATGCTGAAAACATGGCAAAGGCAGCTGGTATGGCAATAGAAGCACCGATTATAACTTCTATAAATTCATTAATGCCAGCCGTCCAAAATCCTGCTTTTATAACATCTTCTTTTGGTTTAACATAACTTGCATACACAGCTATCGCTCCCATACCCAAGGATAGAGTAAAAAATATCTGTCCTGAAGCTTCGATCCAAACCTTAGGATCGGTAATACCAGAAAAATTTAGATTATAAATAAACTTAAGCCCTTCGACTCCAGTCCAATCTCTTGCAGAAAGAGATATTAATCCGAGCATAATACCGAAAATAATTATAGCTGGCATTCCTATTTTTGCTGTTATCTCTATACCCTTTGCAACTCCTCTTTGAAGAATAAACCAGTTTATGATTATTGTAATCAAAAGGAAAATATAAGCAATTAAAGAAGGATTAGTGTATGCTCTGAAAAACTCCACATAAGGTTTAACAGCATCATGAGGATTTGCTGTTTGTACAGGCATTGGCATCTGTTTAAAAAGAGATAAAAAGGCAAAACCCAGTGTCCATGATTCAATATAAATATAATACATACATATAAGAACAGGAATAGCTACTCCCATTGACCCCAATATTCTTGCCCATTTTGCATGGTTAAAGAAAAGTCCCAAGATACCAGTCATAGACCCATGCCCATGTTTACCTGCATATCTTCCTATAACCCATTCAATAATCATCAAAGGTAATCCCATTAATATTAAAGCAATAAAATAGGGAACCATAAAGGCTCCCCCACCATAGAGGGCTGCCTTTGAGGGAAATCTTAAAATATTACCAAGGCCTACAGCATTACCTGCTGTAGCAAGAATAAGTCCTACTTTTGATTGCCATTTTTCTCTTTTTTCCATAGTTTTAAAAATAATTTTGTTATTTATTGTTATCTATTATACTCAAATTTTTGGGTCAATAAAAGAGACTATTTTAAGTTATAATAATTAAATGCAGTTCGAACCAAAATGGATAGCCTGGGAAATTACTCGTAGATGTAATTTAAAATGTATTCATTGTAGATCCTCATCGGAAGAGAATGTTAAAGAACATCCCGACCCTTCAAAAGATGAATGTTTTAGAATACTTGATGACATTACTTCCTATGCAAAACCCGTGCTCGTTCTTACTGGTGGAGAACCTCTTCTAAGGGATGATTTTTTTGAGATCGCAGAATATGGGAGAGTGAAAGGTTTAAGGGTATGTGTTGCAACAAATGGAACTCTCGTAAATGAAGAAATTTGTGAAAAATTTAGAGAAGTAGATATAAAAATGGTATCTTTAAGCCTTGACGGACCTAACGAAGAAATACATGATGACTTTAGAAAACAAAAAGGAGCCTTTCAGGGAACAATAAATGCAGCTAAACTATTAAAAAAATATAATATCCCCTTTTTAATAAACTCATCCTTTACAAAAAGAAATGAGAAAACAATACCAAAAGTTTATGAATTGGCAAAGGAACTCGGAGCAACTGCCTGGTACATGTTTATGATAGTTCCTACAGGTAGAGCAGAAGAACTTTTAAACGAACTAATAAATCATGAAAACTATGAGGAAATTCTCAATTGGCACTATGATATGGAAAAAAATGAAAAGGATATTCTTGTAAGACCTACCTGTGCACCTCAATATTACAGAGTTATCTTTGAGAGAGCTAAAAAAGAGGGAGAAAAATTTGAAAGAAGATCTCTTAAATTTTCCACAGGTGGAGCTAAAGGATGTGTAGCAGGACAGCTTATATGTCTAATAAATGTAGATGGAGATGTAATGCCATGTAGTTACTTCCCAATTTCCGCTGGCAATATCCAAAAGCAGTCTTTTAAGGAGATATGGGAAAATTCAAAAATTTTTAAAGATTTGAGAAATTTTTCCATTTATAAAGGTCGTTGTGGAATCTGTGAATATGTGAACGTATGTGGTGGATGCAGAGCAAGGGCATACTGTTTAAAAAATGATTACTTGGAAGAAGACCCCTATTGTAAATATATACCAAGGAAAGCTAATGAAAGAGGCCTTTCTAAAAGCTTGTAGAGGATTTAAAACTGACTATACACCTGTTTGGTTTATGCGGCAAGCAGGAAGATATATGCCTGAATACCAAAAAATAAGGCAAAAGTATGATTTTCTTACCATGTGCAAAACTCCTGAAATAGCCGCAGAGGTAACAATACAACCGGTAAAAATTTTAGGAGTTGATGCAGCAATACTCTTTTCTGATATTTTGATTCCTCTCGAAGGAATGGGTATTAAAATAGAATTCATAGAGGATAAAGGTCCTCAAGTTTCACCAACAATTAGAGCATCCTCTCATCTTGAAAATTTAAAAGAAATAGAGATTGAGGCAGTAGACTATGTTTTTAATGCAATTAAAATTTTGGTAAGAGAACTCCATGTACCCTTAATAGGTTTTTCTGCTTCTCCTTTTACATTAGCAACTTATGTAATTGAAGGCAGTTCTTCCAAGGAATTCATAAATACTAAAAGGTTTATGTTTTCCGAGCCAGCAGGTTTTCATAAGCTAATGGAAATATTTACAAAAGCAACACTTAAATATCTAACCGAACAGATAAGGGCAGGAGTTCACGCAATTCAAATCTTTGATACATGGGCTGGAATTTTATCTCCTTTCGATTATGAAATTTTTGTTAAACCCTATGTAAAAAAAATTATTGACAATATAAAAAATGTTCCTGTGATTTATTTTTGTTCAAACACATCAGGACTTGCCAATCATTTAAATGATTTAAACGCCAATGTATTAAGCATTGACTGGAGAATTGACATTAAAGATGCTGTCAATATATTTAAATCCTATTCTTTACAAGGCAATCTTGATCCTTTGACTCTTTTAGGAACAGAGGAGGAAATTTTTCAAAGGGTTGAAAGGATTCTAATAGACGGTAAAAGAGCTAAATCACATATTTTCAACCTTGGTCATGGTGTAAATATTAATACCAGAGTTGAAGTCTTAAAAAAGCTTGTTGATTTTATCCATGAATTTAAATTTACGGGGGTTTAGCGATGCTTAAAATAGGTGTTTTAGCATCAGGGAGAGGATCTAATTTTCAGGCAATTATTGATGAGATTGAATCTGGTCGAATTCCTGCAAAAATAGAAATTCTTATAGTGGATAATCCAAATGCTTATGCCATTGAAAGGGCAAAAAAACATGGAATTCCTTATTTATACATTAATCCTAAGGAATTTCAAACAAAAGAGGCATTTTACGAAAAAATAAGAGATGAACTCATTTCAAAGAGTGTAGAACTTGTCATATTAGCTGGATTCATGAGAATAGTTAAAAAGCCTTTACTTGATGCTTTTCCCAATAGAATTATGAACATTCATCCTGCCCTCCTTCCTTCATTTCCAGGACTTCATGGACAAAAACAGGCTGTTGACTACGGAGTTAGAATTAGTGGTTGTACAGTACATTTTGTTGACGAAGGAGTTGACTCTGGTCCTATAATAATTCAAGCTGCAGTGCCTGTTTATCCTGAGGACACAGAAGACAGCTTGTCAGAAAGGATTCTTAAACTTGAACATAAAATTTTTCCCGAAGCCGTAAGGCTTTTTGCAGAAGGAAGGCTGAAAGTAGAAGGTAGAAAAGTAAAAATTAAAAATTACAAACCACCTGAAATTTTCTTTACAAATCCAGAGATTAGATAATGCCAGGAACAAATATAAAAAAACAAAATGTCAGGCCCACTCCTGCTATAGTTAGAAAAGCAATCTTTGACATTTTAAGAAACATAGAAGATAAAACATTTATAGATCTTTATGCAGGTAAAGGCTTAGTGGGAATAGAGGCAATTAAAAGAGGTGCTAAGGAAGTTATATTTGTTGAGAGGGATCCTGTATTATGTATTTTTATTAAAAATTCTTTGGAGAAAAAAAATTTAATGGACAGAGCAAAAGTTTACAATTTAGATTCGATTAAATTTCTAAATGAAATGGCAGTAAAGTATGACATAATTTTTGCTGACCCTCCTTACGAGTCTGGTGAATTAGAAAGAATATTTAATATATTTGAGAAAAAAAATCTTCTTAACAAGGATGGTGTTCTCATACTTCAACATTATAAAAACGAATCATTAAAGGAAAAATTAAAAAATTTAAAAATCCATAAGTGTTACAGATATGGAGATACTTTTTTAACAGTTTACAGGAGGAACGAATGAAAGCAGGTGTTTATCCAGGGACATTTGATCCTATTACAAACGGACATCTTGACGTAATAAAAAGAGCTCTTAAGATTTTTGATGAGCTTATAGTAGCAGTAGCTGTGTCAAGTTATAAAAAATCTCCAATTTTTTCCATAGAAGAACGAATTAACTTTATAAAGGAAACAACAAAAGGGCTTGAAAATCTCAAAGTAGAAGCCTTTGATGGTTTATTAGTTAATTTTGTAAAGCAGAAAGGTGCGGTTGCAATTATAAGAGGACTGAGAGCAGTATCTGATTATGAATTTGAGCTTCAGCTTGCTCACGCAAATAGAAGACTTTATAGAGATATTGAAACTGTCTTTCTCATGCCCAGTGAAGAATTTTCTTTTCTTTCTTCAAGTCTTGTTAAGGAGATTGCCTACTTTGGAGGTTCTGTAAAAAGTCTTGTTCCTCCAGTTGTAGAAAAGGCTCTGAAGCAGAAATTTCAGAGATAATTCCAAGGAGAAATTTCTTTACAGGAGTTATGCCTCCATCAAGATAAATTGCTCCAATCAAGGCTTCCACTGCATCAGCAATTATGGAATCTTTGTTTTCTCCACCGCTAAGTCTTTCTCCCTTACCAAGCAATAAAAATCTACCAATTAAGATTTTTCTCCCAATTAATGAAAGAAATTTTTTGCTAATGAGATATGCTCTTATTTTAGACATTTCCGCCTCATTAAGCTCTGGTTTCAGGCTATAAAGATATTCTGATATAACAAACCCGAGAACTATATCTCCAAGGAATTCAAGACGTTCATTTGAAGCCAGATATTTCTCATTGGCATAGGAACTATGGGTTAGAGCTTGAAATAAAAGAAAGGGATTGGTAAATCTATAGCCTATTGTGTTTTCAACTTCCTGAAAATTTTTTGAAAACAAGGGATGCATTAGTTCCGCCAAATCCGAAAGAATTTGTCATGGCACATTTTATTTCCTTTTTTCTTGACTTATATGGGACATAATCAAGGTCACATTCAGGATCAGGGTTATCAAGATTTATTGTAGGAGGAACAACATTCTCATAGATACTCAAAATCGTGAAAATCGCCTCTATACCACCAGCAGCGCCAAGTAGATGTCCTGTCATAGATTTTGTTGAGCTTACACAAAGCTTATATGCATGTTCTCCAAAAACTGTCTTTATTGCCTGCGTTTCCAATTCGTCACCCTGTTTTGTCGCTGTGCCATGAGCATTAATATAATCCACTTCTTCTGGTCTAACTCCTGCATCATGCAAGGCCATCTTCATACATCTGGCTCCACCTTCTCCTTCAGGTGCGGGTGCTGTAATATGGTAAGCGTCAGAACTCATTCCATAACCAGAAAGCTCGGCGTAAATTTTAGCTCCTCTTCTAAGAGCATGTTCTAATTCTTCAATAATTATTATTCCAGCTCCTTCTCCCATTACAAATCCGTCTCTATCAACATCAAAGGGTCTACTTGCTTTTTCAGGCTCGTCATTTCTTGTTGAAAGAGCTCTCATCACTGAAAATCCAGAAACAGCCATAGGTGTAATAACAGCTTCTGCACCACCTGCTATCATCACATCTGCATCTCCGTATTCAATCATTCTGAAAGCTTCGCCAATTGCATGATTTCCGGAAGCACAGGCTGTAGTAACTGCTAAATTTGGTCCTTTAATTCCATATTTTAAAGATACTTGCCCTGCAGCAAGGTTAATTATTACCATTGGAATAAAAAAAGGACTAACCCTCTTCCAACCTTTTTCAAGTGATAATTTGTGATAATATTCAATAGCAGGCAGGCCTCCCATACCTGAACCAATAACGATTCCTATTCTTTCAGAATTTTCCTTATCAATTTTTAATCCCGAATCATCAATTGCCATCTGTGTAGCAGCAATGGCAAAATGGATAAATCTATCCATCTTTTTTACTTCTTTTGGTTCGATATAATTAGTTGGTTCAAAGCCTTTGACTTCAGCAGCTATTTTTACAGGATAGGCAGAAGTATCAAAATGGGTAATATAACCCACTCCTGATTTTCCCTCAAGAATTGCCTGCCAAGTAGATTTTACATCAAGCCCGAGCGGGGTAATAGCACCCAGCCCGGTAACCACAACTCTTCTTTTAGCCATGAAAAATTATGCCTGACTAGTTTTGTTTTTTATGTAGTCAATTGCGTCTTTTACCTTGCTGATTTTTTCAGCATCTTCATCAGGAATTTCGATACCAAAAGCTTCTTCAAAAGCCATAACAAGCTCTACCGTATCAAGTGAGTCTGCTCCAAGGTCTTCAACAAAAGAAGCCTCTGGGGTGACTTGTGCCACCTCAACTCCAAGCTGTTTTGCTATAATTTCCTTTACCTTTTCTTCTACCATTACATACCTCCTTCATTTTCTTTTTTACATGTACATTCCACCATTTACATGAATAACCTGACCGGTTATGTATCCTGATTCTGGTAAGGCTAAAAATATTATAGCATTTGCCACATCATTAGTTGTTCCAAATCTTGAAAGAGGAATCATTTTAAGCATTTCTTCCTTAACTTTTTCCGGCAACTTATCGGTCATGGCAGTCTGAATAAAACCAGGTGCAACAGCATTTACAGTGATCCCACGGGAAGCGTATTCCTTTGCAAGTGTCTTAGTCATTGCCACAAGTCCTGCCTTTGATGCCGAATAGTTTACCTGTCCTGGATTACCTATAAATGCAACTACTGAGGCAATATTTATTATTCTACCATATTTCAGTTTTGACATGATCTTGACTGCTTCTCTGGAACATAGAAAAGCACCTTTAAGGTTAATATTTAAAACCGCATCCCATTCTTCATCCTTCATTCTAATTAAAAGATTATCCTTTGTTATCCCTGCATTGTTTACAAGAATCTCTATTTTTTCAAATTTTTTAATAGCCTCTTCAAACATAATTTTAACATCATTAGCATTTGATACATCTGCTTTAAGTCCAAGTGTTTCAATACCAAATTTTGCTTTTATTTCCTCTGCCGCTTCTTTTGCAACTGTGTCATCTATGTCAACAATTACAACATTTACTCCTCTTTTAGCAAATTCCTCTGCTGTGGTTCTTCCAATTCCCCTTGAAGAACCAGTTATTATTGCTGTTTGTCCTTTCATAACCTATTTCCCCCTTGTTTAAAGCTCTGAAAATCAAATTATAAAAAAATTTTATCGAAAAATTCCACTATACCGTCGGTAGAGATTTGCCGATTAATTTCAAGTGCTATAAAATCAATTGAAAATTAAGGGTCTATTATGGTATTCTTTTTACTATGCCTGAGGATTATAAAAATACGCTCAATCTCCCACAGACAGAGTTTCCCATGAAGGCTAATCTTGCTGAAAGGGAGCCTCAGATACTTAATTTCTGGCATGAACAAGAGATTTATGAAAAACTTCAAAGAAAAAATAAGGAAGAAGGTAATGGCCAGTTCATCCTTCATGATGGACCACCCTATGCCAACGGGCACATTCATATTGGTCATGCCTTAAATAAAATTCTTAAAGATATTATTGTCAAGTATCACTCTATGATAGGACAATACTGTCCCTACGTTCCTGGATGGGATTGCCATGGCCTTCCTATTGAATTACAGGTAGATAAATCTCTTGGAAAAGACAAGGAAAAGATAGACATATTAAAAAAAAGACAGCTTTGTAGAGAATATGCTGAAAAATTTATAAATATCCAAAGAGATGAGTTTATACGTCTTGGTGTTTTTGGTTATTGGAACACTCCCTACATCACCATGTCCAACGACTATGAAGCTACAATTGTAAGAGAATTCCTTACTTTTGTTAAACATGGTTATGTTTATCGTGGTAAGAAGCCTGTTTACTGGTGTCCCTCCTGTGTAACTGCACTTGCCGATGCAGAGGTTGAGTATGGGGAGAAAGAGTCTCCCTCCATATTTGTTGCCTTTGAAGTAATTGATAGAGATAGATTCCCTGTTAAAGATGAACCGCTATATATTGTTATATGGACAACAACTCCTTGGACTCTACCTGCTAATTTAGCTTTAGCAGTACATCCAGATTTTGATTATGTGGGAGTAAGAACTCCAAGGGGTGTGATTATACTGGTTAAAGAAGCAATTAAAAATCTCAAAGATAAAATAGAAATTGATGAATCTCCTCTTTTTGAAATTAAAGGTTTATCTCTTGAAGGCATCAAGGCAAAACATCCCTTTATAGATAGAACCTCAAAGGTTGTTATCGCTGATTTTGTTGAAACAGGAGAAGGTTCAGGTATTGTTCATATAGCTCCAGGGCATGGAATAGAAGACTACGAAGTGGGATTAAAGCACGGACTTGATATTTATGCACCTGTAGATGATAAAGGCAAATTTACTGAAGATGTGCCTTATTTTGCCAATCAAAATGTTTTTTCTGCCAATAAAGAGATTATTGAACACATTAAAGAAAAGGGCTTGCTCCTATGGGAAGGAAAGATTATCCATTCATATCCTCACTGTTGGAGATGTAAAAAACCCATTATTTTCAGAGCAACAACTCAATGGTTTATATCTATGGAACATGAAAACCTTAGAGAAAAAGCTTTAAAGGAGATAGATAAAGTAAGATGGATACCTTCATGGGGAAGAGATAGAATTTACTCTATGGTTGAGAGGAGACCTGACTGGTGTCTTTCACGTCAGCGTAGCTGGGGTGTACCTATAACTCTTTTTGTATGTAAAAAATGCGGATATATAATAAAAGAGCAAAAACTTTTTGATAAAATCTGCAACCTTGTTGAAAAGGAAGGTTCAGATGTATGGTTCAGACTTGAGCTTGAAGAGTTGCTTCCTGGATATTCATGCCCCAATTGTAATTTAAAGGAATTTCAAAAAGAAAAAGATATACTTGATGTATGGTTTGACTCCGGTGTTAGTCACGCAGCAGTTCTTGAGAGAAACACTATACTTAGCTGGCCTGCTGATATGTATCTTGAAGGTAGTGATCAGCATCGTGGTTGGTTTCAGAGTTCCCTCATAGCATCACTTGGTACCAAGGGTAAAGCTCCCTATAAAATTGTTCTTACCCATGGTTTTACAGTTGATGGACAGGGTAGAAAGATGTCCAAATCACTTGGCAATGTAATAGCTCCTCAGGAGATTATAAAGGTAAATGGTGCAGATATAGTAAGACTATGGGTTTCTGCAGAAGACTACAGAGATGATATAAAACTCTCAAAAGAAATACTAATGAGGCTTACTGAAGCGTATAGA
>JAOAGB010000045.1 GCA_026415995.1 Thermodesulfovibrio sp.
AGCTGTGTTGTTTCTCCTTTTTACTGCAGTTTTTACAAATCTTTATGACAATTTTATAAAACTACCCATATGGTTTGCTGTGCCAGCATTGGCTGTAGTGTGTCTTTTTGCTACAGGTTTTTATATTCTTAAAAATAAAAGAGGAAGAGCTTTCATATCATCGGCTTTATTCATCATAACTCTTGTATTCAGCGGAGTTATCGGACTTTATCCAAATCTTATACCTTCTGCAATTGACCCAAAATACAGCCTGACATTATTTAACTCCTCATCGAGTCCCTATACACTAAAGATAATGACAATAGTTGTTATAATTTTTGTGCCAATCGTCCTTTTCTATCAGGCATGGACATATAAAACTTTCATGTATAAAATTACTGAAAAAGAACTCAAGGAGGAAAGCTATTAAGGGATTACAGATTACAAGAGAGACAGACTATGCAATCAGAACAGTGCTTTATCTTTCAGGTAAGGAAGAATACTTTGCCAAAGCTGAAGATATAGCAAAAGAAATGGAGATTCCAAAGAGCTTTTTAAGAAAGATACTTAAACAGCTTGAGAAAGCTGAACTTCTTCATCTTAAAAGAGGAGTAAGCGGTGGAATAAAACTTTTAAGGAATCCTGCTGAGATAACTCTTTATGATGTAATAGTTGCAATGGAAAAAACATTGGCTTTAAACAGATGTGTAATTAATGAAAAAATATGTGGACTAATGCCTAAATGTCCTGTGCATCCTGTTTGGTTTAAAATTAGAGAAAGGCTTATTCAAGCATTGAAGGATATTAAATTTCAAGAGTTAGCAACTAAAGGGGCTGCTTTATAGGGCAGTCCCTTCAAACATTTCAATCCATTCTTTGAAGGTTTTAACCTTTTGCTCACCGTATCTTGAAAGGTCTTTTATAATTTCATCAACTGTCCTGACTCTTACTGAACCATCTGATTCCTTTGAGAAAAACTTATCTGCATAGGCAATGATTTTTTCTTCCAAGGTAATGGGAATCATATCTCTATGTGGCAAGGGAAGATTTTTTTTGATTATCTCCTCTTTTGTTATTCCTACGCCTGTATGTCTCTCACAAACAAGTGCATGCTTTGGGAATCCCTCTTTCTCAATCAGCTCTCTACCGAGATATCCATGGGCAATATAAGGAAATGAACCATAGCAGTCAAACTTTGGCGTATTTGTCATAAAAATTCCTATATCATGAAGCATTGCTGCATCATATATAAATTGTTTATCCACATCAAACTGTTCAGCGACTTTTATAGCTTTTTCTGCAACAGCCTTTGAGTGATTTATGAGAATTATAAAAGCCATTGAGTTGGAAGAATAAAACTTTTTTATTATTTCTAAAGGTTCCATAAAATTTATTATAATCTATATCTATGCAAATTATTCATATAAGCACTCCTATCGGAAATTTAAACCTGGTGTTCGATAAAATATTTAATTTGATAGAGATTACAAAGACAGATGAATTAAAGACGGAAGAAGAGGGAGAATTTCCAGAAACCATAAAAAAACTAAAAACTCTTCTTGATGATTATTTTTCAGGTAAAGCATTTATAATTGACTATCCAGTAAAAATGGATAATGTTTCAAGATTTGACAAAAAAGTCTTAGATTTCGTAAGACAAATCCCTTTTGGTCACACAGTCTCATACAGATGGACTGCAGAAAACCTTCAAACTTCACCAAGAGCAGTGGGACAAGCATTGAAGAGAAATCCTTTGCCTATTATAATACCTTGTCACAGAATAATAAAATCTAACGGTGAGTTAGGTGGATACTCAATGGGTATAGAAGCAAAAAAATGGTTAATTGAACACGAAAAAACTACCTTATATAAGCTTCTGTCACATAAAACCTGACCATTCTGTGAGTGTTAAAGTAGTAAGCGTTCATGGTTATTGCATTTTTCATTATCTTTATCCAGATTTCCCTTTTTTCATAAAAAAGGGGGAGTATTTCGTTGGCAAGCTTAAAATATAAATCCTCTGCATCTCTCTTAGGATCAGAAGTCTCTTCCATAGTTCCTATTGCCCAACCAGTATATCCCTCAATCCATCCTTCTATCCACCAACCATCAAGAACACTGAAATTAGGTACTCCATTGTGTGTTGCCTTCATACCAGAGGTTCCAGATGCCTCATAAGGCTTAAGTGGATTATTAAGCCATATGTCAACTCCGGATACAAGTTTCATTGCCATTGCCATATCATAATTGGGCAGATAAACTATCTTTAATCTGTCTTTTAATCTTTCCTTTATCTCAAAAATTCTCTGAATTAGTTTTTTTCCACCTTCATCTTTTGGATGAGATTTACCAGCGTATATAATCTGAACTCTACCCTCTCCTATGATAGCTAATCTTTCTGGATCAGACATTAATAAATCTGCCCTTTTATAAGGAGTTGCTCTTCTCGCAAATCCTATTGTAAATGTATCATAATTAAAATTTGCACCTGTTATTCTATTAACATAATCAATTAGGCTTCTTTTTGCTTGCATATGGGCATCCCAGATTTCTTCAGAAGGAATTCTCCAGGCTCTAACAAAAATCTCCGGTTCATTTGCCCATCCAGGAAGATATTTGTTATATAGATTTTTGAATGGTTCTGAAACCCAAGTATAAGGATGTACACCGTTTGTAATTGCGTGTATTTCATATCCTGGGAACATTCTTTCAGAAACTTCTTCATGTTTTTTAGAGACTCCGTTTATGTATTCACTTAAATTGAAGCCAAGCAGGGTCATATTAAGCATTCCGTCACCTGCAAGCTTTTTTAATAACCACATTGGAACTGGTTCACCAAGTATTTTTTGAACAAGATCATATGGGAATCTATCATGTCCTGCTTCTACAGGAGTATGGGTTGTAAAGACACATAGATTTTTAACTTTCTCCACATCCCAGACAAGCTCATCGGACCAAACTTCTTCTATGGGTTTTTTAAATTTATTAAGTAATTCCAGCGTTAACAAACTTGAATGTCCCTCGTTCATGTGATACTTTCTTATTTCAAAACCAAGTTCCTCGAGCATTCTAACTCCACCAATTCCGAGGATTGCCTCTTGTTTTAGTCGATAAGTTAAATCTCCGCCATAAAGAAAATGAGTTAAAGTTCTGCTTTCAGGGTCATTTTCTGGAATATCTGTATCTAAAAATATTATCGGAATCTTACCTCCCGTAGTACTTTCAATAACATAAAGCCAGGCAGTAACATAAACAGTTTTTCCTTCTAAAGTTATAGGAATTTTTTTATCAATTTTTTTTAGAAATTCTCCAATATCCCAGGGATCGGGATGTTCTATTTGTCTGCCAAAGGGGTCAAGTTCCTGTTTAAAGTATCCCATTCTATGTATTAAAGTAATTCCTATCATTGGAATTCTTAAGTCTGCAGCAGATTTGAGGGTGTCACCTGCTAATATCCCCAGACCTCCGCTGTAAGTGTGCATTTCTGGTCTTATACCAATTTCCATGGAAAAATAGGCAATACTTGTGTTTTTTGTAAAGAACTCTAATTCCATATCCCCTCCGCTTCTGCTTTTTTTATAAAGGTCATTATAGATTTTTTGCCTTGATCACCTAAATTGAGAGAAAATTCATTAACATATGTATTGATATGAGACATTATTACTTCATCGTCCAGTTCTTGGGCATAATTTTTTACAAAATATAAGACTTCTTTAGTATTTTTTCTTGAATAATGAATGCTTTCTCTAATTATTTCTTCTAATAGTTCTTTGTCAATAATTGGTTTTTTTACAATAATACATCCAAGGGGAATAGATGTGCCTGTCTCCTTTTTCCAAAAATCTCCCAGATCTACTACAAGCTTTAAACCAAGAGATTTATATATAAATCGTCCCTCATGAATGAGTACACCTATATGAACTTCATCATTCGCTAACTTATCAAATATTTCATTGAAGTTTACAAATTTCAATAAATAGTTCCTATTTGGAAAATTTTTCTTCCAATAAAACCACATGAGTGCTGAAGCAGTTGTCAATTTACCCGGAAGGGCTATTTTTATTTCGCTCAATTTTTTAAGTTTTTCTAAATCTTTTGTAACTACGACAGGTCCCAATTCTGATATGGCTCCGCCTGAACTGAGAATATCATAATCATTTTGAAGATAATAAAAGGCATGAACTGAAACTTTTGATATGTGAAGACTTTTATTAATACATAGATTATTTAATGTTTCCACATCTTCTATGATAAAATTAAATTTATAACCGCGTAAATCAATTTTCTCTTTAATCATGGCATAAAAAATGAAAATATCATTTGGGCAGGGTGATATTCCAAAATTTAGCATAAAATAATTTTACAGATATTGAAACATTTATGTAAACTATGGTATTTTAAAAAATTAAGATTTAGAGTTAAGGAGGATAAATTTGGCAACTACAAGATCAACAATTAAAAAGAGAAGTAAATCTGTTTTGAAAAGAATAAGACAGAGTGAAAAAAGAAGATTGAGAAATCAATCGTGGGAAACAAAGATTAAAACTTCAATAAAAAAGGTTGAAGAGGCTATTTCTAAAAAAGAAAAAGAAATTGTTCAAAATGTTTTAAATGAAGCTGTAAAGATAATAAGCAAAGCTGCTGCAAAGGGAATTATTCATAAAAATACAGCTTCAAGAAAAATATCAAGACTAATGAAAAAAGTTAATTCTGTCTTAGCTTCTTCTACTTCAAATAATTAAAAAATTTTTCAGTTCTCGAAATTGCAGTATTTCGAGGGCTTTTTATTTTATAAATCTTAATAAATTTAATACTAACCTATAACAAAATTTTATATAATATCCAAATGAAAAGATTCTGGATAGTCCTCACTGTAATGCTACCAACCTTCATAGAGATACTTGATACAACTATAAACAATGTAGCTTTAAGACACATTCAAGGTGATATGTCAGCAGGCATTGATGAATCTACTTGGATTATTACTTCCTATCTTGTAGCAAATGCCGTAGTAATTCCTATGGCAGGATGGTTAAGTAGATTATTAGGAAGAAAAAACTATTTAATATTTTCTATTTCTCTTTTTACTATTGCTTCTTTTTTGTGTGGAGTTGCCTGGAATTTAAGCTCGCTTATATTTTTCAGAATACTTCAAGGAATCGGTGGTGGAGGACTTCAACCTCTCAGTCAGAGTATTTTGCTTGAGACTTTTCCTAAACATCAATATGGAAAGGCTATGGCTATATATGGAATGGGAATAATTTTAGCTCCAATTTTTGGTCCCATGATAGGAGGTTGGATTGCCGATAACTTTTCCTGGAGATGGATATACTATATAAACATACCTATAGGAGCTATATCAATCTTGATGACGTATTTAGTAATAGAAGACCCACCTTATCTTAAAAGAGAAAAATTGAAAATTGACTATCCAGGGATCATCTTTCTATCTCTTGGTATAGGATGTCTTCAGGTTGTGCTTGATAAGGGTGAAAGAGAAGACTGGTTTGAATCCGATTTAATAATAACATTATCAATAGTAAGCATTATAAGTCTTTTAGCTCTTGTGTGGTGGGAATTAAAAAGAGCAGAACATCCCGTAGTTAATTTAAGACTGTTTAAAGATAGAAATTTTTTCTTTGGCAATTTAGTGATGTTTTTTACTTTTGTTAATCTCTTTGGAAGTATAATTTTACTACCAATTTATGTTCAGAGTCTAATGGGTTATACTGCATTTTTAGCAGGATTAGTGTTAGGTCCAGCTGGAATAGTTCAATTATTAGCATTTCCAATAAGTGGGAGAATTTCCGATAAAATGAATCCTAAAATACCTCTTGCTTTTGGAATAATAATGTGTGCCTATTCAACATATTTAATGAGTTTATTTAGTCTCCAAGCAGATTTCTGGAGTTTTGTATATCCAAGAGCTGTTTTAGCTATCGGAATGGCATTTGTTATAACGCCTTTAGCAGTAATGACAGTAGCTTTTGTACCTAAGGAGAAAATGCAAGATGCTACCCCTTTGAGCGCTGTTATAAGGAATATCGGAGGTTCGGTTGGGACAGCAATAGTTACAACAATTATTGCTCAAAGAGCTCAATTTCACCAGTCAAGGTTAATAGAAAATTTAACTCCCTATGATATTTCATATCAGTTAGCTATTGAAAAATTAAATGAATATATCTCAACAAAGTCATTTTTAAATGCGGAATTAGTTATATATAAAGAATTAATAAGACAAGCTCAAGCAATAGCATTTAATGAAGCTTTCTGGATTTTGAGTGTTTCTATGGTTTCTATGTTATTAACAGTAATCTTTTTCAAACGACCAAGATTTAAAACTAAACAATAAAAAAAGGGAAGGGAAAAAGTCCCTTCCCCTTGTATCTTAATTATTTTCTACCTGTTATTAATTCTTCTACTACAGAAGGATCGGCAAGGGTTGATGTATCTCCAAGTTCTTCTAATGCACCAGAAGCGATCTTCCTTAAAATTCTTCTCATTATTTTACCGCTTCTTGTTTTTGGTAGTCCTGCTGCAAACTGAATCTTATCCGGAGTTGCTATGGGTCCAATCATCTGTCTTATATGGGATACCAATAACTTCTCCAAGTCCTTAGAAGGTTCATATCCCTCCTTTAGAACAACATAAACATATATACCTTCACCTTTTATGTCATGTGGGAAACCAACCACAGCTGCTTCTGCAACAGAAGGATGGGCAACGAGTGCTGATTCTACTTCAGCTGTTCCTATTCTATGACCTGACACATTTATAACATCATCTATTCTTCCCATGAGCCAATAATCACCATCTTCATCTACTCTTGCACCGTCACCTGTAAAATATTTACCAGCAAAGCGGGAGAAATAGACCTCTTTTATTCTTTTATTTTCAGCATCTCCCCATGTACCTCTTAGCATTCCAGGCCATGGTTTTTCAATTACCAGATATCCTCCTTCGTTTACACCTGCAGGAGATCCATCTTCTTTTAGAACTTTTGGAACAACACCAAAAAATGGTCTTGTAGCAGAACCTGGTTTAAGAGTCATTGCACCGGGAAGAGGTGTTATCATAAATCCCCCTGTTTCTGTCTGCCACCAAGTATCCACAATAGGACAACGTTCTCTTCCTACATGTTTGTAATACCACATCCAAGCCTCTGGATTAATAGGTTCGCCAACTGTTCCAAGAATTCTCAAGCTTGAGAGGTCATATTGATAGGGCCATTTTTCACCTTCTCTCATTAATGCTCTAATTGCTGTTGGTGCAGTATAAAATATATTAACTTTATGTTTTTCAACTATTTCCCAAAATCTTCCAGGATTTGGATAGGTTGGAACACCTTCAAACATTAAAGAAGTGGCACCTGCACTAAGGGGCCCATAAACTATGTAACTGTGTCCTGTTACCCAACCAATATCTGCTGTACAGAAAAAGGTTTCTTCGGATTTATAGTCAAAAACCCATTTAAATGTTAAATTGGTATATACCATGTATCCACCAGTTGTATGTAGAACTCCCTTTGGCTTACCAGTTGAACCTGAGGTATATAGAATGAATAGTGGATCCTCTGCATCCATCTGTTCAGGTTCACAGTAGTTTTTTATCTCTGGATCATTCATAAGGTCATGCCACCAGAAATCTCTTTCAGGATCCATATCAACGAAATTAGGGGTTCTTTTCACGACGACTACTTTTTCTATAGATGGAGCGCCATCAAGAGCTTGATCAGAATTAGCTTTAAGAGGTACTATCCTTCCACCTCTTACTCCCTGATTGGCTGTAATTAGCAGTTTTGCTCCGCAGTCATTTATTCTGTCTCTCAAAGACTGAGCAGAAAATCCAGCGAAGACAACACTGTGAATTGCTCCAATTCTTGCACAGGCAAGAAGGGCTATGGGAAGCTCAGGAATCATTGGAAGATAGATTGATACTCTGTCACCCTTTTTGATGCCGAGTTTCTTTAAAACATTTGCAAATCTGTTAACCTCTCTGTAAAGTTGCCAGTATGTATATGTCTTTACTTCTCCATCATCTGCTTCCCAAATTAGTGCAGCTTTATTTCCTAATGTGGCAAGATTTCTATCAAGGCAGTTATAGGATGCATTAAGTTTGCCTCCAATAAACCATTTTATGTATGGTTTATTGAAATCATACTCTAAAACCTTATCCCACTTTTTATACCATGTAATATTCTGTTCCGCAATCTCAGCCCAAAAGCCTTCCGGATCCTCTACAGAACGCTTATACATTGCCTCATATTCTGCCATACTTTTAATATAGGCTTTCTCTGAAATTTCCTTTGGTGGAGGGAAAACCCTTCCTTCTTTAAGTAATACGTCAATCCCTTGAGTCATAATTCTACCTCCTTTTTTTCTATTGATTTTAACACTCTATTTTATTCCTAATCAAATAGGCTGTTTTAGTAAGTATCTTGATTTTATTCTCATTATTCAGCACCTATACCTATGTAGGACCTTATTTTTTCAGCTTCGAATTTCTCTTCTGCTTCCTTTTCTCTTGTAAGTAAAGATACAACAATCCCAACTATGAAAGCAGCAAAAAATGAGACAATAGCTGGACTTTTAAGGGGAAATATGGGCTGAGGATTTTTAAGTATGTCAACCCATACTGTAGGGCTTAAAATGATTAATATAACACTTAAGGCTAATCCTGAGTAAATACTACATATGGCACCTTGAGTTGTAAATTTCTTCCAGAATATAGACATCAATAATGCTGGGAAATTGGCTGATGCAGCAATTGCAAATGCTAAACCCACCATAAAAGCTACATTTTGTCCTTTAAAGGCTATACCTAACAGGATTGCCAAAACACCTAAAACAAGGGTAGCTATTTTAGCTGCTCTTACTTCTTGTTTTTCATCAGCTTTGCCCCTTCTTATAACTCCCACATAGATATCATGAGAAACTGCTGAAGCTCCTGCAAGTGTTAAACCTGCCACAACAGCTAAAATTGTTGCAAAAGCTACTGCAGCTAAGAAACCAAGAAATATTTCACCTCCGAGGGCTTCAGCAAGAAGTGGGGCTGCCATGTTACCACCTTTGTCAATCTTGCTTATTATTTCATGGCCTACCAATGCTGCTGCACCAAATCCAATAGTAAAAGTGAGAATATAAAAATAACCAATAAATCCTGTTGCATAGAACACTGACTTTCTTGCCTCTTTAGCATCTGGAACAGTATAAAATCTCATTAAAATATGTGGTAACCCCGCTGTTCCAAACATTAAAGCAATTCCTAAGGATATGGTATCAATAGGATTTTTAACAAGTCCTCCAGGTTGAAGCATTTTTTCTCCATATTTATCAGTGACTGTTGAAAATAGATCAACATAATTAAATCCGAATTTAATTAAAATTAAAAACACCAAAATCGTTGCACCACCAAGAAGTAGCACAGCTTTAATTATCTGAACCCAGGTGGTAGCAAGCATACCACCAAATAAAACATAGGCTATCATTAATGCACCAACTATAACTACCGCAATCTCATAGGGAAGTCCAAATAAAAGTTTAATTAAAGACCCTGCTCCAACCATCTGTGCTATAAGGTACAACAGTACAGTAATAAGTGCACCAGTAGCAGCAGCTGTTCTTATTGGTCTTTGCTTAAGTCGATAGGCAACAACATCAGCAAATGTATATTTACCCAAGTTTCTTAATTGTTCGGCAATTAGAAACATAACAATAGGCCATCCAACAAGAAATCCTACGGAGTAAATTAATCCATCGTAGCCTTTCAGGGCAACTAATCCTGCAATACCAAGAAAGCTTGCTGCAGACATATAATCCCCAGCAAGGGCGAGTCCATTCTGAAAACCTGTTATACTTCTTCCAGCTGCATAAAACTCTGCTGTAGTTCTGGTTCTTTTTGCTGCCCAATAGGTTATATAAAGAGTTGCAGCTACAAAAAGAAAAAAGAAAATTATGGCTGTTAAAGTTGGCTGTCCAATTGTTGTCTCTAACACTATTCACCTCCTAATTTTTCTCTGACCTTAGCAACATTATCATCATAGCTTTTGTTAGCCCAGGTTACATAAATACCTGTAAGAATCCATGAAAGAACAATTACTCCAATTCCTATGGGAATACCTGCTGTTATAGGTCCGTAGATTTTTTGATTTAGAAGCTCCTTTCCATAAGCAAGCAAGAGAATAAAGCCAAAGTATATGAAGAGTTCAACAACAGTAAGAAATATTGATATGGCATTTTTACTTCTTACAATGGCCCTAAATTCAGGTGATTTTAAAATTTTTTCTTTCACTTCTACACCTCCTTAAAGTTGATAAGCTTCTTTTTTCATTATTGTTTGATATCTTCTTTCATCAATTGAACCTATTTCTATCAATTCTCCAACAGTGAATATTTTTAGCTCTGAAAGATATATAAGTAGTTTTTGAAAAATCTGAGCAGTAATAAAGGCATCTGATAGGGCATCATGTAATTCCCTTGCTTCAATCCCTAAGGACAAGGCAATATCTTCAAGGGAATTTTTATTTAAAAAACTCTGTGATAAAATCCCTTTTTTTATAAGCCATTTATAGATTAATAGAGTATCAATGCCAAGGGGATCGAATAAACCTTTTAAATTGTTTCTGATTTCTCTTTTTAAAAAGGACAAGTCTATATCAACACAATGTCCAACAAAAATACAATCCTTAGAAAAGTCTTTAAATTCTTTCAGAATAGGTTCGATTTTAGGGCAATTTTCAAGTTCAGAAGGGGTTATTTCATGAATCATAATGCTTTCCTTTCTAAATTTATTTGTTGATGGGCTAACTGTTCTGTAAAAAACATCTCCAATTTTTATTGTTCTTCCTTTCATTTTTATGGCACCTATTGCAATTATATTGTCTTTAAATTCGTTTAATCCTGTAAGTTCTGTGTCAACTACTACGAAATCGGTATCTGAAATTAGTTGTTTTGAAATGGCATTTTTTTCTATTTTTTTTCTGAATAATCTAAGCATTTTCTATATTATCATCAACTTATATCTTTCTATTAGAATATCCTGAAGCTTTGATATAAGCTGAAAGGTATCCTTTAATAGTTTTTTCTCCAGATTACTTAGTGATTCAGGGTCAATGAAATTATCTGGCATACTTCCACGGATTACTTGTTCATACTGATGTCTGATTCTTAAGAGCATCAAGAATTCAAAGGCATATATTATTTCGTCTGCATAATCTCTTACTACTGTATGCTTATTTTTTAATACCTCGATTCTTTCTAAAGTTGAAGTTTCTCTCACACTCTTTTCAAGACTGAACAATCTTATAATGTCTACAATAGGAGCGATACCCTTTATTTTAAGGTTCAATTTATCCTTATGTTCACCGCTCTTTTCTACAACGAAAGTCTTAAAGAATCCAAGGGGTGGTTTATTGCGAACAGCAAGATTGGCTAAATATCCAAGAAATACCTTTTGATCTTTCACTATTCCCAGTAGGTAATCTCTTAAGTTTTCTTCAAGGGAAAGGTCACCGTAGATACCTCTGAAATCAAAAAATATATTAGAAAGATTAATGTTTTCTCCTTTTGGTGTATAAATCCATTGAGAAAAATATTTTTTCCACACCTTAAGAGGTTGACACCACTTTGGATTACTCGCCATAATATCTCCTGGGCAAGGTGGAAAACCACATTTTAGTAGATTTTCTTTGATATAACCCGTAAATTCAAGAAAATACTTTTGAACTGCATCCTGCTGTGCCTGTGGTGGATCAGCATAAATTAATGCATTGTCCTGATCAGTCTTAAATGTTTGTTCCTTTCTTCCCTCTGATCCAAGGGCAATCCAACAGTAAGGCACAGGTGGTTGTCCAAATTCTCTTTCTGCAAACTGTATAACTTTTTTAACAATCCTATCATTGATTTCTGTTATAATTCTTGTTATATTACTTGCTTTAGCACCTTGAGAAATTAGATTTCCTACAATTGAATTTATTTGCTTAGTGGCATTAATTAGTCCTTCAACGGTCTGCTGAATTTCTAAGTCTCTCACAATTGTAATAGGTGAAAATCCTTGAAGCATCATTATGTCATGGTTTGTAATAATTCCATTAATCTTACCATTCTTTATTACCAGAAGGTGATGGATATTATATTTAAGCATCCTTACTACAGCTTCGAAACAAAAATCTTTTGCATCTATCTTAATAATTGGATAACTCATAATATTTTTAACTGGTTCATCAACATTTCTTGCTGAAGCAACAACTTTCTTTCTTAAGTCTTTGTCTGTAATTATTCCTAAGGGAATTCCTTGATTATCTATCACTATCAGAGAGCTTATAGAGTTTCCACACATGATTTTTGCTGCTTCTCTTATAGAGGTATTTTCAGTAACTGTAATAACATTTTTTGTTGCAATCTCCTCGACAGGTGTAGTAAAAAGAATTTTGTCTACAGTATATGTAATAGCTTTTTTGCTCTGATCATCTCTATAACCCTTGTCCAAATAGATGTTCATAAAGGACCTTAAGAAGAAATCTCTTACTTCTGGATATTTGTTTATTAAGTTTGAAATCGTTTCCTTGGGTATTAAATAGCAAATGGTATCATCAATTGCAACTACATTTGCTCTTGATTTATCTCCGCTCATAAGAGATACAAAACCAAAAGTATCTCCTTCACTTCTATAGTCTATTACAACTTCTTCATTTTCAACTCTTCTGTATACTCTAACTCCACCTTTCTTAATGATATAGAGAAACTCACTGGGAGCACCGTCTTGAATAAGAATATGAGTTCCCTTAGGATAGTACTCCATAGAAGTTTTTACTGTTATTGAATTTATTACTTCATCACTGAGAAACTCAAAGGGAGGGACGGATTTTAGAAAATCCATAACGTCTTCAATTATTTTGACCATATATTCAAAGAATATGCAATCATCATGCCAAAGTTTAATTTTATAAAATCTCATATATTTAGAAATTTATTAAAACTAAAAATGTTACAAAAGGTAACAGAAAATGTTTATTTTAGTAACTATTTATAAATATTTGTCATTATTTTTCACAATAAAATTTAACAAAATCTTAATATAACTTTAACATTCCTGTAACAAAAGTCTGTTTAAATTAAATTAATGATTATGGATGTTGAAATTAGTAAAGATATATTTTGCCCACATTGTGGAACAGATGCCATATATAAATATGGAAAAACTAATACAGGAAAGCAAAGATACATGTGCTTAATATGTAAAAAACAGTTCACTGAAAATAGTATAGAAAAGATTAAATCAGAAGTTATCTGTGAGTTGTGTGGAAATAAAATGTATTTATACATGAAAGATGAAAATAAAGGATTAATTAGATTTAGATGTTCACAATATCCTAAATGTAAAAATTATATAACAAGGAGGTTAAGATGAGATTTTATATTCATGATATCCCAGGTAGACTTAGGATTAAAAGTCCATTGCTTAAAAATAATCAGAAAGCAGAGTTTGAATTAAGAAAAGCTTTG
>JAOAGB010000081.1 GCA_026415995.1 Thermodesulfovibrio sp.
AAGAAATTTCATGAATGAATTTAAATTTGGATATGTTGCTTTAATTGGAAAACCAAACGTGGGAAAATCTACCCTTCTTAATACAATTTTAGGGGAGAAAGTTTCTATAGTTACTGAAAAACCTCAAACAACTCGTAATAAAATAATGGGAATAAAAAATACTTCTAATGCTCAGATAGTTTTTGTTGATACTCCGGGGATGCATAGACCAAAGCATAAACTTGGAGAGTTTATGGTGAAACAATGTCATGAGGCAATGGAATTAGTAGATATGATTATTCTTATGGTTGAGCCTGAACCTCCTAAGGAAGCTGATATATTAATTATTGAAAAACTAAGGAAAATAAATAAACCTGTTATTCTTGCAATAAATAAAATAGATACATCAATAAAACAGCAGCTTTTACCGTTGATTGATTTATATAAAGATATTTTCCCATTTAAGGAAATCATACCGATTTCTGCTTTAAAAAATGACGGAGTTGACAGACTCCTTGATAGAATAATTTCTCACTTGCCACAGGGACAAAAACTATATCCAGAGGATATCCTGACAGACATGACAGAGCGATTCATTGTTGCTGAATTTCTAAGAGAAAAAATAATGAAATATACAGAAGATGAAATTCCTTACTCTGTTGCAGTAGATATTGATAAATGGGAAGAAAGCGAGACTCTGCTTAAAATAGAAGCTAATATTTATGTTGAAAGAGAAGGTCAAAAAATTATTATAATAGGTAAAAAAGGAGAAAAACTTAAAAAAATTGCCACGGAAGCGAGGCGTGATATGGAACGACTTTTAGGTATAAAAGTTTTTCTTGAAGTATGGGTAAAGGTAAGAAAAAAATGGAGACAAAAAGACATGTTATTAAAATCATTGGGGTATTAAAATGTTGATAGAAATGAAAGTAGAAGGATTGCTTTTTGATCCAAGAAGTGGTATGTATATTCTTTTGCTTCAACAGGTAGATGGCGATGAAACCCTTCCCATATGGATTGGTAAACCAGAGGCTGATTCTATAGCATTAGCTTTAGGTAAAGTAATAACTCCAAGACCCTTAACTCATGATCTGATTAAAAATATATTAGAAGAGTTAGAAGTAAAAATAACAAAAATTGTAATTACTGATTTGATTGATAATACTTATTATGCTTTAATATATGCCTTTGACGGAATAAAGGAAAAAACCATTGACTCCCGTCCTTCCGATGCTGTAGCAATAGCCTTAAGAGTTCAAGCTCCAATATTTGTTGAAGAGGGAATTTTTGAATTAAGAAAAGGTGATGAATTAGAAGAATGGCTTAAAAATTTAAAGCCTGAAGATTTTGGCAATATTATGTAATTTGATGATATATTCCTCTGAAGCTATTGTTCTTGAAAATAAAGACTACGGCGAAGCAGATTTAATAGTAACCTATTTAACAAAAGAATTCGGTATTTTAGACCTTTTTGCTAAAAGCCCAAGAAAAATTAGAAGTAAATTTGGAAGTTCTCTTGAACCTTTAACTTACTCTAAGATTTCTTTTATCGGTAGAGAAGACAAACTTCAAAAAATCATACAGTCGGATATTGTATATCCTTTCCACAAAATAAGGGAGAGTTATAAAATTTTTTTAAAGCTATCTGAAATAATAAGATGGATTATTCAATTTTCTCCCAAGAAAGAGAAAAATCCAGAATTATTTAATCTGATGCTTACTGTTTTGAAAGAGATTGAAAATAGTAATAAGCATGAAAATTATATACTTTTTTTTAAAATTAGAATTTTAAGTATATTGGGTTATCTGCCAGATATTAGATATTGTGGAGGTTGTGGAAAAATTTTGAATGGAGATCATTACTACCTAAAAGGTTTTATTTTTTGTAGTAATTGTCTATCAAAACAAGGTATTGAAGATAGAGGTGATAAAATATTAGACCAATATATAATTCCAAAAGGCGTCATGAATTTTTTAAATTCTTTCTTAAAATGGCAGCTTATACATTTAGAAAGAGTTAAAATTAACGAAAAATTGATGAATCAGGTGGAAAGTTTCATAAAAAAGCATATCTCTCTTACTGTTAAATTATGATATTATAATAAAAAGAGAAAGATATTTAGCGGAGGAATAAATGAAAGAACAAAAGCCAATGTGCGTAATATGTGCATGGAAAGCAACCTGTCAAAAACAGTTTTCATTAAAAGCAGGACAAAAATGTCCAGATTTTGTAAAAGATGTTACAGTAAAGATTGAGGAGGAAGAAGAAAAAGAGGAGATAGACAAAAGGGATAAACAATAACTGTATCTTTAAAAATGGAATTTTTTAACATTTTTTTATTAACCTTTATTCCTCTTTTTGTTGCCATTGATGCACCAGGTATTTTACCTATTTATATCTCCTTAGTAGAGGGAATACCTAATAATGAAAAGAAAAAAATTGCCAGACAATCAGTCATTACTGCTTTTTTTGTAGCTCTTTCATTTCTATTCCTCGGAAATATATTTTTCTCAATTCTCGGAATAGCCTTAGAGGATTTTATGATAGCAGGTGGGATTCTTCTATTAATTTTATCCATTTCTGAGATTTTAAGAGTAAAGGAAAAGGAATTTACTCTAACTGAGACATTAGGTGTCGTGCCGATAGGAACACCTTTGTTAGCAGGACCAGCAACTCTAACTACTTTGATTATTCTTGCAGGAACTTATAGTTATGCAATGGTTATATTTTCTTTATTTTTAAACCTTTTAATTGCCTGGATAATGCTTGAAAAGGCTCAAAATTTAGTAAAAATTTTTGGTATTCATGGTATAAAGGCTTTTGCAAAGGTTATGGCTTTACTTTTAAGTGCCATAGCCATAAGCTTAATTAAGAGAGGATTGGTAAAAATTTTAAATTTGGGATAATCTTATGACAGGATTAATACATATATATACAGGCGAAGGTAAAGGAAAAACAACTGCAGCAGTAGGTTTAACAATTAGAGCAATAGGAAACGGATTCAAAGTCCTATTTGTTCAATTCATTAAGGAAAATTTTAGTGGTGAAATCTCTATTTTAAGTAAATTTCCAGAATTAATAGATATTTATAAATGCGGCACAGGATTTGTATATGAAGAAAAAAAGATAAATCAAAGAGAAAAAATAAAAAGTTGCATTGAAGAATTAAAGATTAAAATCAAAGCTAAAAAATATGACATGATAGTTTTTGATGAGTTGGCAGTAGCAATAAACTTAGGCTTAATATCAAAAGATGATACAGAAAATTTTCTTTCTCTCATCAACAAAAACACGGAGATTATCATTACAGGAAGAGGTGCACCGCAATGGCTTATTGACAAGGCAGATTTAGTAACAGAAATGAAAAACGTCAAACATTACTTTGAAAAAGGAATTTCAGCACGAAAGGGGATAGAGTACTGATGAAACCTTATACTGTAGTGTATCTATTAAGACATGGTGAGACAGATGGTCCTAAAAGGGTCTATAAGGGACATATTGATATACCTTTAAGTAAAAACGGGATAAAACAGGTAGAAAAGGTTTCAGAGAAATTAAGGGAATTCCAAAAAAAATATGAACTTCATAAAAAAATAATCCTTTCCTCACCGCTTCAAAGGGCATTGAAAACAGCAGAGATACTAAGTAAATCCTTAGAGATTGAATTGAAAGTGTTTGATGCACTAAAAGAAAGAAGCTTTGGCAGATGGGAAGGTATGGCAATAGATGACATAATCTCCGCCTATCCTGAAGATTTTGAAAGATGGAGACAAAACCCTGCAAAATTTTCTCCTCCAGAAGGTGAAAGCACCATAGATGTAAGCGAGAGAGCTAAAAAGGCAATAGAAGAGATAATTAGAAGATATAAAGGCTATCAGGTATTCATAACAGCTCATGGTGGTATAAATAGGGTTATATTATGTAATATTCTTAATATCCCATTAGAGAATATCTTTAGAATTGAACAGGATTTTGCATGCCTAAACATCATAGAATTCTATGATAGTTATCCTTTAATAAGGCTTATAAATGGCGTTTTCTGGAAATGAACCTTCTTGAAAAAATATATCTATTTTTTTATCATCGAAAAAAGAAAATGTTTCTTTCAAGTCAGAAAAAACTTCCTTTACCTGTGGTAAGTATTGGAAATCTTACGTTAGGCGGAACAGGCAAAACACCTTTTACAATAGAACTTGCAAAGGAAGCTCTATCAAGAGGTCTTCATCCCATAATTCTTACAAGAGGATATAAAGGCAAGTTAAAGGGCCCTCTGATGGTTACACCTGAAGATAAACCAGAAGATGTGGGTGATGAACCTCTTATGATGGCTTTAGAGGGCTTAAAGGTTTTTAAAGGAATAAATCGTTATGAGGCAGGTCTATTTGCAATAGAAAAATTAGGAATAAGTGATAAAGATAAAGTTTTCTTCATTCTGGATGATGGCTTTCAACATTGGAGGCTTCATAGAAACTTAAATATTCTTTTGATTGATGGTATTAAAGGATTTGGAAACTATCATCTTCTACCAGTAGGTTCATTAAGATCACCATTAGAGGAAGTTAATTCAGCAGATATGGTTTTTATAACAAAAAAGGAAAATACAAAAATAAAAGAGGAAGCGATGAAATTAGGAGCAAAAGTAATATATTATGCTCCTATAAAAATTTTAGGATTAAAAAATGAAAATGGAGAATTAATAAATGCTCATGGAAAGACAGCATTTGCCTTTGCAGGAATCGGTAATTTTGAGAGCTTTCTTGAAAGTTTAACAGAATTTAATATTAAAGTAACAGATTATAAAAATTTCATAGACCACAAGTCTTATTCTGAAAAAATAATTAAAAATCTTCTAAAAAAGGCAAAAAACTCTGATATTTTAATAACCACAAAAAAAGATTTTATAAAATTAAGGGATTATATTGATATTTTCAATGGAAAAATCATTTATCTTGACATTTCTCTTTTAATCGGTAAAGAAGCAATTGAAGATATTTTTCAGAGAATAGAAAAGGCTTATAATTAATAATTGTCTTTTGATGCCTCTTCCACTATTTTATTCAACATCATCTTAAAAATAATTTTATGAAATGGCAACATCATATGCCAGTATATTCTTCCACCTAATCCTTTAGGATAAAAATAGGCAGTTTGAGTAAAAAGCGATTCAGCTATCAAAAACTCAAGCCATGCCTTACCGGGTAATTTCATCTGTGCTTCAAGAAGAAGTCGCTGACCCTCTGCAATATCAATTACCTTCCAAAAATCAATTACATCACCAATTCTTAGCCCATGTGAGGTTCTTCTACCTCTATTAAGTCCGTATCCACCTAAAAGTTTATCAATCAATCCCCTTATTCCCCATAGGAAATTTAAGGCATACCAGCCCCTTTGTCCTCCTAAATTTTTGCATATTTCAAATATATTTTTTGCCACCTTTGGCTCAATCTTTTTAGCGTATCTGTCAACATAAACAGCCTTTGATATTTCAGGTATCTGTGGAACATCGCATATAAATCCCTTGGAACTGTCACACCAGCGACTAATTACCTGATTTTTTTCAATTTCCTCAAGGGCTTGCCTAATTGCCTTTTTAAAAGGTGTTACTCTTATATTAGGAAAGTATTTTTCTGCATTATCATTATTTTTAACTGTCTTTGACTTTAATCCTAATACAAGTTCCCTTGCCAGTTCAAAATTTACAGGAGTAAAAAGTATAAGCCAATAAGAAGAAAGTTTTGGAGTAAGCACAGGAACATTTATAATTACTCTTTTCAATCCTAAAACCTCTGCTGTTTCAAGCATCATCTCTTTAAAGGTCATGGGCTGCATTCCGATATCAATCTTCCCATGAATTGTTGTATTTGATAAAATTGCAGATTTAAGATATTTAATCACATCATCTATGAATATGGGACATGTAGGAGTATTAACCCAACGGGGAGTAATCATGATCGGAAGTTTTTCAACGAGATTTCTCAATATCTCAAAGCTTGCGCTTCCAGAACCAATGATTACACCAGCCCTAAACCATGCTGCCTTTACTTTATCCGGCTTTGAACTTAAAATCTCACCTGTTATGTATCTACTTCTTAAATGGGGGCTTGCATCTTTTAACTCTCCAAGTCCGCCAAGATATATAATCTGTTTTACCCCTGCTTTTTCGCAGGATTCTATGAAATTTTTTGCACTTATCCTTTCCTTTTCTTCATAGTCTTTACTCTTTCCCATCATGTGTATAAGATATACTGCCACATCCACTTCTTTAAGAGAATTTTCAAGAACTCCAAGATTGAAAGTATCTCCCTCATAAATTTCTGTTCTTTCAATGATTGAGTATTCAAGCTTATTTTTATTTCTTACAAGAAGCCTTAGATTAATATTTTCATTAATAAGACTAAATACAAGCCTTCTTCCAACAAAACCTGTAGCACCAGTAATTAGAACCCTTTTCATTGAGATTCTCTAATCCTTTCACATAATACTAACTTACCTATTTTTATTTGTTGAGCCTTCTCAAATTCAACTATTGCCTGAACATACTTTGTATCAATTCTCTCAAGAGCATCTTCAGTTCTAAAGTCTCTTGAACCGACATATTCTGATATATAGATAACCTTAGCTTTCCCAATCTCTCTATTTGTCTCAGCATCTTTAATGATAAATTTATCACCAATCTTTATTTTGTCAATCCAGAAACTCTCAATAAAAAGCCTTACCTGTTTTTGAGGTTTACCAATTATGATTCTTTCATAGTTCTCTGGAGTAAGAAGTTCACCCAATCTCACATCAAACTTATATATGACTCCATCGACTGGAGAGCGAAGTATTAGAGTTTCTAACTCCTTTTTTCTGAGTTTAGCCTCTTGTCTTGCCACTTCAATTTGCTGTTCAATTAATTTTGCTTCAAGTTTTTTCTGCGTAACATTAAACTCTGGGATAATTTCCTCCCTAAGAAGTTCATTTTTTCTTCTAAGCTCATCCAGGACCAGATCAAGCTTTCTTTCAAATTCGGCAACTTTTGACACGGCTAAATAATAAGCCTGCCTTTCCACTTCAGAGTCAAGCTTAAGAAGAACATCTCCTTTTTTTATATTCTGGCCTTCATTAACATATATTTTGACAACTCTTCTTGCCTGCTGAGGTCCGATAAAAACTTCTCTTCCTAATGGTTCAACTCTGCCATAGACTCTTGCTGGTGAATCTTCTATATTTGGAGCTTTCCCCTTTTCGTATGGTGCTGATGCTTTCTTCAGAGAGTTGACAATAAATATAGAACCTAACATGATTATGAAAATTAAGAGTATAACAAAAGGAGCTTTATGTTTTTTCATGACTTTCCTTCCTTATTATGTATAATGTTCTCTTGTATCTGAAACAATCTGACCATTTTCTATTTTAATTAAACGATCAGCAAATGGAAAGACTCTTGAATCATGGGATACGACTATAACAATTTTTCTTTCCTCAATAGCTGTTCTTTTCAATATTCTCATAACTGTAATTCCATTCTCTGCGTCTAAGGAAGCAGTAGGTTCATCACAAAGAAGTATTAAAGGATCTTTTACTAAAGCTCTTGCAATTGATACTCTCTGCTTCATACCACCTGAAAGAGAGAGAGGTTGCATATTTATAGCTTCCTTTAGCCCTAATTTTTCAAGAATCTGGTAAGCTCTATTTTTCTGATCATTCCTTATCTTTTTCCCCTGTACTGCAAAGGCAATTAAAACATTATCAAGAACAGTCAAACCATCAATTAACATATGTTGTTGAAAGATAAATCCATAATTTTTGAATCTCAAATCTGCTGCTTGATTATCACTGATATTTGTAATGTCTCTTTCATTAAGATAGACTGCACCTTCTGTAGGTTTTAAGACCAAACCCATTATCGAAAGAAGTGTGGTTTTACCACTTCCTGAGGGACCAGAAAGTACTACTAATTCACCGGGATAGAAGGTTAAATTGGTTTGATAGAGCACTCTTCTGAGATTTCTTCCATCATAGAAATCTTTTGCTATGTTCTTAAGTCTAAGGTTACTCATAGGTTAATGAAAAACACTGGCTGGATCAGTTTTTAATGCCACTTTAAGAGCAAGAAGAGAACCAAAAAGGCTAACGAAAAGTGCTCCTATAGTAAGAGCTGGAAAAACCTCCTTGGGCAAATAACTTGGTATCTGTGACCCCAAGGTGTAATTCAACAAAGTTGAAAGAAGCAGAAAGCCTATGAATATTCCTAACAATGCTATGAAAAGAACCTGACTTATCACAATGACAAATATATCCCTTTTTCTACCACCTATTGCTCTTATTAGTGCTAAATCCTTTTTTCTGCTTAACACACTTGTATACATTGTAAGAGTAATAATTACAACACCTATCATTATGGCAATTGAGGTAGAAAATAGAAAGCTACCTCCTATTCCCGTGTTAGTTATATAGTAATTTCTTGTTAGTTTGGAGAGCTCTTCTGATGAAAAGACAGAACAGTTTGGAAGAATCTCTCTTAGTTGACTGACTATCCTTTCTTTATCTGAATTTTCAATAAATTTAATAAGAATTGCTGAATATCTTCCAGGCGGTGTTCTGCTTATTTCTCTTACTTTCTCTAAGGGGGCAAATACAAGAGTTCCCTGAAATCCTCTTGCACCAGAAGCGATAGCTCCTAATCGAACTCTTTTTTCTCCAATCTCTGTTATCTCATCTAAGTAAGGATGTCCGAGCTTTCTTAGGTCAAGTTTGTCAACTACTACTGATTCAAGGTCTAAAAGAGCCCTTTCATCATTTTGGATAAAACTCCATGGTCCTCCAGTAATTCTTGGTCTTTTTAGTCCCACTAACCTAACAGGTTCAAAGGAGCCATCACCTCTTCTAAAAAGGCCACTTCCGATTAAGATAGGCTCAGCCCATTCAACTTCCTTTATACCAATAATTCTGTCAATATATGAACTGGGGATTAGATTGCCTGAATCAGAATTTCTTATATTTTTACTCATTACCCATGCATCGGCAACACTATGGTCTGGAAGGACACTCATTAGGTTAAGCAATCCAAAAAATACAGAAAGCTGCTGCCCAACAAGAAAAATAATCGCCACCACCCCTAAAACTGCACCAGCAGTTGTTGATCTGTCATGAATTGCCATTTTTATAGCAACTAAAAATCTCAATTTAACTTACTCAATAAAGTCTCATTACATTCATTAAAACTATTTACAACAATACATCCTTTTTCAGCAAGTACGGAACCTGCCAAAATAGCACCTCTACCACCAATTATTATACTTAGGCTTGGGAATTCTCTTTTTACAAGACTAATTGTATCAAGAGTACCTTCCAGCCTTGATATCATTGTAAATACAAGGATTAATGCTTGAGGATTAAATCTCTTAACAGCCTTGAGTATCTGTTCAGGGGGAAGTCCTCTTCCGAGATTTTTCAACATCCATCCCTTTATTTGCAAATAGCTTGCCAGGGCTGTAGCTATGAGGTCATGCTCGTCATTAGGAACACAACTTATTAAAAGGTTTTTATCATGAATTTTCTTAGGAACACTAAGAAAAGTAATATATTGTAATATCTCTTTCATATTCATAGTTGCAAGATGCTCCTCAAATATTTCCAATTCATTTTTCTCCCATAATAGCCCTATCGTTTCTAATGTGGGAATAATAAGATTAGTTATTAACTCATCGGCTGTTTTTGTATTGAGGATTTCCTTTATGAAAGATTTAGTTCTGTCAGATTCTCCTGATATAAGTAATTTTACAAGCTCAGATACATTTTTATCAGTAATTACCTCGATTTTTTTTAGCTTTTCAATTATTGATGGAATTTCATCCTTAAGTTCTATTAATAATGCTGAAAGTTCATTACATTCAGGAGATTTAAGCCAGCCTTGAATTGTCATAAGCCAGCTATCAATGATTAAATTAATACCATTTAGCCCTAAATTTTTTGAATAGAATAGATTTATATACCATCTAATTTCATCCTTTAATGCCTCTTTAAGATTGTACTTAAAGACAATAAGTAATAATCTCCCAAACTCTCTTACATAATCTGACAAAAATGGGCAATGAGGTTTAATGTTTTCAATTTTGTGATGTTCGCATTCTGTAGAAATTCTCCTAAGAACTAATGCGAGGAGATTTTCATATTCTTCTCTAAATAGTTCAGAGGCTGATTGAGATATACCAGGCATTTAATGGCTATGACCCTTTTCTGAATGGCCACCTGCTATTAGATAGATAGTATCTGAAGTAGATAGATTTTCAAAAAAAACACTTTCTTCTTCCACAATATGAAAGGATTCTCCTTCCTTAATTATTCCTTCCCAAATACCTGTAACTTTAACCTCACCTTTCAGTATTAGCACTATTTCTTCATGACCTTTACCAGGTTTAATAAGTCTTTGTTTTTCAGCTGGTCTAAGCACTCCATAAATCATATAACAGGCATGTGAATTAGTGAGTTCAGAGCCAATTATAAATTCGCCTGAGATTAATTCTTTAAGCTTATTACTTGTATTCAAAATTTTCATTTTAAAATTTAACCATTTAACCTAAATAAATGCAAGAAAAATTTTTTCAATCTTCTTAGTTTGAATTTAAAGTTATGATCCATTGAATAATACTTCATTTTGTTAACGAAATAGTTTTACAAGAAAAGACAAAATAAAAATTCCTATCAAAATCAAAGATATTGAAGCCCCAAGAGGTATCCCTGAATAATAGGATAGAAAAATTCCCATATAGGATGAACAAACAGAATAAACTATAGATAAAACCACAGTGCTCCTCAGGCTCTTTGTAAGTTGCATGGCGCTAAGGGGAGGTATAATCATTAAAGCACCTATTAAAAGAGCTCCCATAGTCTTCATTGATATGGAAATGCAAAGGGCTACTGTTACTGCAAATGTTAATTTTAGAATAGGTAATCTTACTCCGCCTGCATGGGCGAGTTCCTCATCTATACAGAGATTTAACATTTGTTTATGATATTTTAATAAAAACGCCATACAAATCAATGAACCGACTAATATCAAATATACATCTTCCCTTGTGACTGTAGAGAGACTGCCAAAAAGAATGCTCATAACTGAACCCGTCTTACCTGCAAAGGTTATAAATAGAACTGAAAGAGCAACTCCTGCATATAGAAAAAAAGACAAAGAACCTTCTGCAGGAAGCTTTCCTTTTGAACGAAGATGCTCTGCAGACACTGAAACAGCCATACTTAGTAGTATTAGCACTAAAAGAGAGTTTATATCTAAAAACAAACTGATAGCCAATGCAAGAAAACCAACATGGGCAAGAGTATCAGCAAAAAAGGCATATCTTCTTAAAATCAGAAATACTCCAAAAAGAGGAGCTAAAGGAGCTATTAGACTAACAACTATGAAAGCTCTTTTTATTAAATTAAGATCAAAAATTTCTATCATAATTTATGATGAAAAACTGTATGTTCAGGATAAAGCATTTTCATATATTCATCCTTTAGGATTCTCTGTGGTTCCCCAAGACAAACCATTCTTTTATTTAAACAAAGAATACACTTTGACTCGTGGGCAAAGGTAGCTATATCATGAGTAACGACCAAGATACTAATACCAAAATCTCGGTTTAGCGTTTCAAGTATTGCTAAAAGATCATCTCTTGCATTTGGGTCTATACCAGTTGTAGGCTCATCTAAAAGTAAAATGCTTGGTTTTGATACAATAGCTCTTGCTAAAAAAGCCTTCTGACGCTCTCCTCCTGAGAGCTCTCTTAAAGATTTTTTCCTAATATGGGATATCTTAAATAGATCAATTGCCCAGTCTATACACTCTTTTTTAACCTTTTCTAAACCACTTCTTACGAGTTCTTCAACGTTTATGGGTACTTCATATATTGTTTGAGAGATTCTTTGGGGCAAATATCCTATTGGCTCACGCTTAAGATATTCCTCAGGTTTTAATCCTTCAATAAAAATCTCACCTTTTGATGGTTTTATTATTCCAAGAATCAATCTAAGCAAAGTAGTCTTACCAGCACCATTTGGACCTATTATTCCTAAATAGCAACCTTTACTTACCTCAAAATTTATATCTTCAAGAATTGTAACACCATTGGTTGAATAATTAACATGGGATATTTTAATGAGAGGTTTAATAAATTCTATAAATTTAAAATTTTCAGTTACCATCTTATATTTTACACTTTAATGCAATGGCTAAAACTTTTAGATTTTCCTGCATAACATTTATGTAGTCCTTTTCAGACTTTGAGTGATACGTGTTAAAATTTAAAATTTTTATTCCTGTTTCCTGTGAAAGGGTTCTTGCAATTTTTTCACCTTCAGGCTCAGAAACTATATATTCTATGGAATTTTTCTTTATAAAATCCTTCAATTTTTTAATCTTAGTTGGAGATAAATCTTCTTCAGGCTCATGAACTATAAAATTTGAATTGAAGCCATATCTTGTGCTTAAATAATTTAAAAACTCATGGGTTGATATGACATCTTTCAAAGTACAATTAGCAAGAGTATTTTTATACATACTATCAAGTTCCTTTAGTTTATGTTCATAAACAGCAAAGTTTTTCTCGATAATTTCCCTTTTCTCAGGAGAAATTTCTATGGCCTTTTCTTTTATAATATTTATAATTTCCCTTGACAAAAGAGGGTCTAACCAAATATGAGGATCAATTTCTTTTGAAAAATAGTATCGTTTAAGCGTCAAACTATCCTCAAGTCTTACTATCTTTATCCCTTTTTTAATTAATTCATCCTTTACTTTATCTATCCATCTATCAATGTCTGTATCTCCAATATATATTATCATTTTAGCATCATGAAGTTTTTGAATGTCTTTCAAAGCAGGTTCAAAGTGATGTGGATCTATACCCTTAGGGATCAATGACTCAACTTCCGCTTCCGGTATTATGACTTTTGCAAAATGCTCAAAAACAAAGAGACTTGTATAGACTTTAAAGGATTGTTGTTTTTTTTCTATTTTTTCTTTATTACTGGTGCAAGAGAGTAAAAATATACTTAAAATGATTAACAAATATACAAAATAATATAGAATATTTTTTATTTCTCTAAATAGCATCGGGCTTTCTAATTTTTATTTTTTAACATGTCTGTCAGTAGTTGAAATACAAAGCCTATAAAAACTAATTGAACACTATTTTATTCTAAAAGAAACAAAGATTCCTCCTATGATGAAAAAATATCTTTCAGTTTTTCCTTAAAGCTTTTAGAGCCCCTTTTTATATCCTCTCCTGAGACTCTTGCAAACTCTTCGAGTAATTCTCTCTGTCTTTGATTTAATTTTTTTGGGACTTCAATGTATACAGTTACAATTTGATCTCCTCTATGAGTACCTCCTACTCGAGGCATTCCCTTTCCCTTAATTTTGAAAATTCTGCCTGAAGGAGTCCCTGCAGGTATAAAAATTTTCTCTTTTCCGTCGAGAGTATCTACCTCAATTTCTCCTCCAAAAACAGCCTTAACAAATGAGATGGGAACAGAACAATGAAGATTTATTCCATCTCTCTTGAAAAAATCATGTTCCTTTACGTTGATAAAAATATAAAGATCACCTCTCGGTCCACCAAACTCTCCAAGCTCTCCTTCACCTGTTATTTTAAGCCTTGTTCCCGTGTCAACACCTGGTGGGATTTTAATATTAAGCGTGTGTTCAACTTTTAATTTTCCCATTCCTGAACATTCAGGACAGGGATCTTTAATAATATTACCCTTCCCTCCACATTTAGTGCAGGTTTTTGATACAGAAAAAAAACCCTGATTATATCTGATATATCCGCTTCCTCCACAGGAAGAACAATTTATGGGAGAACTACCCGGTTTAATCCCGGAACCATGACAATTAAAGCATTCCTGCCAGCGAGGAAATTTTATCTCCTTTTCTATTCCGAAAGCTGCCTCTTCAAGAGTAATTGTAAGGTCATATCTAAGATCAGCACCACGGACAGGTCTATTTTTCTTGAAACCAAAACTTCCAAAAAAACCTTCAAAAATATCTTCAAAAATATCCGTAAAAGTAGTGTGAGTTTCGAAGCCAAAACCATTCCCCATAGGTCCTTCTGATGTGCCGTATTTGTCATAATTAGCTCTTCGTGTAGGATCACTTAGACAAGAATAAGCCTCATTGATTTCTTTAAATTTTTCCTCTGCCTCTTTGTTGCCAGGATTTAAATCAGGATGATATTGTCTTGCAAGGCGCCGGAACGCCTTTTTTATTTCCTCCTGTGAGGCATTCCGGCTTACCCCTAAAATACTATAGTAGTCTTTCATTTATTATCTTTATCCTCTACCTCTGCCTCTATGACATCGTCATCTTTCTTTGACTGCGTGCTACTTCCCGTCCCTTGTCCTGAAGTAGATGCCTTTTTATAAAGTTCTTCAGCTATCCTGTGAGAAGCTTTTGCAAGTTCTTCAACAGCAGCTTTTATTTCATTGACATCATTGCTTGTATCCTTAATTCTTCTACATTTTTCAATAGCTTCCTCAATTCTTTTCTTTTCATCTTCTGACACTTTGTCTCCCATGTCTCTAAGCGTTTTCTCAACAGTGTATATCATGTTGTCAGCGTCATTTCTTGCCTCAGCAAGTGCCTTTTTGCGCCTGTCTTCCTCAGCATGGGCTTCAGCCTCTCTAACCATTTTCTTTATTTCTTCCTCACTAAGTCCGCTTGAAGCAGTAATTCTGATAGATTGTTCTTTACCAGTTGCCAGGTCCTTTGCAGATACATGTAATATTCCATTGGCGTCGATATCAAAGGTAACCTCTATCTGAGGAATACCTCGTGGTGCTGGTGGAATTCCCACAAGCTCAAAAACACCGAGGAGCTTATTGTCAGCAGCCATTTCTCTTTCGCCTTGATAAACCTTTATCGTAACTGCTGTCTGATTATCAGCAGCAGTTGTGAATATTTGAGATTTTTTGGTTGGTATAGTTGTATTTCTCTCAATTATCTTCGTAAATACTCCACCTAATGTCTCAATCCCCAGTGAGAGAGGAGTTACATCAAGAAGTAATACCTCCTTTACTTCACCTTTAAGAATGGCTCCTTGAATAGCCGCACCAACTGCAACAACTTCATCAGGATTAACACCTTTATGAGGCTCTTTTCCAAAGAAATCCTGCACAACTTTCTGCACCTTTGGAGTCCTTGTCTGTCCACCGACAAGTATCACTTCGTCTATCTGGGAAGTTGAAAGTCCTGCATCAGAGAGGGCTTTTTTACATGGCTCAAGACTTCTTTCAATTAGATCATCAACAAGCTGTTCCAACTTAGCACGGCTCAGTTTCATAAGTAAATGCTTCGGACCTGAAGCATCAGCTGTTATGAACGGTAAATTTATCTCTGTTTCCATGGCAGAACTAAGTTCTATTTTTGCTCTTTCAGCCGCCTCTTTAAGTCTCTGAAGTGCCATTCTATCTTTACGAAGATCTATTCCCTCTTGTTTTTTGAACTCATCAATAAGCCAATCCATTACCCTTATATCAAAATCATCACCACCTAAATAGGTATCTCCATTTGTTGCCTTAACTTCAATAACACCTTCACCTATTTCAAGTATGGAGATATCAAAAGTCCCACCACCAAGGTCATAGACAGCTATTTTTTCCTCCTTTTTCTTATCCAATCCATATGCAAGCGCTGCAGCTGTGGGCTCATTTATAATCCTTAAAACATTGAGTCCTGCAATACGTCCTGCATCCTTTGTTGCCTGACGCTGACTATCATCAAAATAGGCTGGAACCGTTATTACTGCATCGGTAACAGGTTCTCCTAAGTAATCCTCTGCTGCCTGTTTAAGTTTCTGAAGTATCATAGCAGAAATTTCAGGTGGAGAATATCTCTTTCCCATTATCTCTACATGGGCATCACCATTTGGAGCCTCTACGATTTTGTATGGAAGCCTCTTCTTTGCCTCCTGAACCTCTGGAGAGTTATATTTTCTTCCCATAAGTCTCTTTATAGAAAAAATTGTATTTTCAGGATTTGTTATTGCCTGTCTTTTTGCAACTTGTCCAACAAGTCTTTCTCCCTTATCAGTGAAGGCAACCACAGATGGTGTGGTTCTTTGTCCTTCCTGATTTGGGATAACAACAGGCTCCCCACCTACTACTACTGCCACAACAGAGTTTGTTGTACCAAGGTCTATTCCTATTGCCTTTCCCATAAATAATCCTCCTTTAATTTAATTCTCAACACCCGAAGGGTGTGCTCCACCCTCATCTGAGGGCTTTGGCTTTTTGGATACTACCACAAGAGGTTCTCTAAGAAGTTTATCCTTATAAAAATATCCTTTACGTAGTTCTTCAACAACTATATTTTCTTCTTTGTCTTCTGTTTCCATAGTCGTAACTGCATGATGTAATTCCGGATTAAAAGGTTGTCCTACGGAATCAATGGGCTTTACTCCATATTTTTCAAGAATTCGGAAAAATTCTTTGAGAGTGTTTTCAACGCCTGTCTTCATGCTTTCAAACCATTTAGAACTTTCCTCACCTGATGCATGTTTTACTGCTAATTCAAAGTTATCTATCACGGGTAATAAATCCTTGATAAGCTTTTCATTAGAATAATTTATTATTTCCTCTCTTTCTCGCTGAACAATTCTTTTGTAATTTTCAAATTCTGCATAGAGTCTCAAATATTTATCTTTCTGCTCAGCCAATTCATTTTGAAGTGTTTGAACTATATCTCTTGGTTTGTCCTCCAATGCTGCACCTTCATATTTTAACTCCTCAGAATCTTTATCTTCTGTTAAATCTTCCTTTTTTAAATCTTCCATAACTCCCTCCTATTCTGACAGTGTATCCGTTAATGACTTTGCAAAAGCATTCACAAGCATTATAGCTCTCTGATAATCCATTCTCTTTGGCCCAACAAGAGCAATGACACCTAAGGATTTATCCCTCTCCTTGTAAGGTGAAGCAATAATGCTTAGGCTTCTTAATTCCTCAATAGGATTTTCATCGCCTATTATAATCTTTATGTCATCATTTTCAGAAATATTCTCGAATAATTTTATTAAAAGATGTCTGTCCTGAATAGTTTTAGCAATTTCCCTTAGCTTTTCAATATCAGAAAAATCAGGTAGATGCATAATATTATAAAGCCCTGATATATAAAGATCTTCTCTTGAAAAATAAAGTGCCTGTTGACACATCTTTAAAATTTTTGCAATCAACTTATCCCAAAATATCTTTTCTCTTTTAATTCTTAAAAATAGGTCTTCTCTTATTTCATCAAAAGCTTTGCCCTGATAATTACTATTCACAAAATCAGCAAGATTACTTAATTCCTGTTGTGTTATTTCAGGATAAGCTTTTATTATTTTATTTTTAACAATCCCTTTATCATTAACAACTACAGCTATTACAAGATCATCTCTAAATTTTATGAAATCAACTCTATGTAGGGTAGTTTTATCAGTCTCAGGTAAAAGAGCAAGTCCCAGATATTTTGTAGCCTGAGAAAGACTTTGTGTGGTCTCAAGAAATAGAGAATTCATATTATTTCTAAGTTTTCTAAGCTTTTTAGTTAAACTCTCTACAAATCTTTTTATTTCTGCAGATTGTAATTTAAGGGTTTCTTGAAATATACAGTCCACATAAAATCTATAGGCTCTGTCTGTAGGAACCCTTCCTGCAGAGGTATGAGGTTGAAAAAGAAACCCTTCATCCTCTAAATCTGACATTATATTTCTTATGGTAGCAGAACATACATTAAAGCCATACTTTTTCATTATATATCTAGAGCCTACAGGTTCCGGCTTTTCAATATATGACTCTACTACTGCACATAAAACTCTTTTTGTTCTTTCATCAAGCATTATATTCTTCATTTTAGCACTCCAAATATTTAAGTGCTAACACTTAAAATTACCATGAAAAATCTAAAAAAGTCAAATATTATTCATTATTGTAAAATTGCTCTAAATCCTTATGATTTGATATTATTAAAAAATGAAAATTTGGAAAGCCCTTTTAATTGTCTTTATAGCTTACTTAATCTTCATTGGCTTATATGTAGCCATAGAATTAACAAAACCTTTAAAAATAAAAGAAGAAATAGAAGTATACATACCAAAAGGGTCAAGTTTTACTTATATCGCCTCTACTTTTAAAGAAAAAGGAATCATTCAAAATGAATTGCTCTTTAAAATCACAGGAAGAATTCTCGGCATTGAAAAAAGAGCAAGAGCAGGTTATTATCTCATAACTAAAGAAATGAGCTTACTTGAAATTTTAGAAAAACTTTTACGGGGTAAAATAATAGAATACACCCTTACAATTGTAGAAGGTGATAGCCTTTTTGAAATA
>JAOAGB010000103.1 GCA_026415995.1 Thermodesulfovibrio sp.
CAATAATGCCACATGTATGACACTATGATTTTGTATGAATCTTTTTTGAAAATAGCGAAATAAGGAAAATATAGAGAAATTTTACTTGAATTTTAGGGGGTTAGAGCTTACTTAATGCCGAAGGCGGGACTCGAACCCGCACGGGTTTCCCCACACGCCCCTCAAACGTGCGTGTCTACCAGTTCCACCACTTCGGCTAAATATAATAATAGCAAGAAATAATTCAGAATTTCAACTGCAATGTCTAAAGAATCAATATATGGTATAATTTTTTATGGATCCAGTTAGTCATACCCTTACAGGCTTTGTTCTAAGCAAGACCATAACAAAACATAAAGCTTTAATTATCACCTTTTTAATATTTTCTCTGTTGCCAGATATTGATCTTTTATTAAGAATCCATAGTACAGAGTTGTTTTTAAATTATCATCGTGGTATAACCCATGGGGTTATGGCATCGTTTCTTCTGCCTTTAATCCCTGCCTTTATATTAAGGGTTAAAACAGGATTTTTTAAAACCTACTTTTTAGCATTTTTAGCCTACGGCATGCATATTTTTTTAGATTTTACGAATCAATATGGGATAAAAATATTATCACCCTTTGATTGGGGCTCTTATGATCTGTCTCTAACCTTTATAATCGATCCTTATGTTGTTTTGCCCTTATTGTTGGCCGTTATATTGTCTATTAAATTTAAAAAACAGGCAAAACTTTTTTATGTGCTTTCTTTAATTTTTATTACAATTTATATAGGAGTCAAGGCTTATTTGAAAGTGGAGGCAAGGGATTTTTTAAAGCAAAAAATAGAAGCTCATCAGTATAGAGTTTATCCGATGCCTAATGATTTTCTAAGATGGTGGTTTGTGGCAAGATTCTCCGATGAATATATAACAGGTTGTGTAGATCTTTTCGGGAAAAGGATTTATATAGATAGCAGATATAAGATAAAAAATGATGATTTAATTTTGAAATCTAAGGAATCTGAATCGGTAAAATCACTTCTTAATTTTGCTAAACATCCTGCAGCTGAAATAAAGAAAGAGGGAGATACTATTATTGTGGTATGGCGTGAACTTTCTTATGGATTTCTTCCTAATGATAGATTTACTGCAAAGGTTTGGATTAAGGAAACATCCCAGGGCTATAAAATTACAAATACAAAGCTTAAAATATGAAAGTTTGCGAAATTTTTCCAAGTATTCAGGGAGAAAGTTCCCTTGTAGGTATTCCCATGTTATTTATCAGACTAACAGGTTGCAATCTTAGATGTACATATTGTGACACTAAGTATGCCTATACTAAGGGAGAAGAATACTCAATACAAGAAGTTTTAGATAAAATTAAGAAATATAAATTCAAATATATTGAAATTACAGGAGGAGAACCTCTATTACAGCAGGAAGTATATGAACTTATGGACAATCTTGTAAATAATTTTTATGTTATTCTTGAGACTAATGGTTCAATTTCAATAGAAAAAGTGAATCCTCTTGTAAAAATAATTCTCGATATTAAAACTCCGGGTAGCGGAATGAGTGATAAAAACAATTTTGAAAATTTAAACTTTCTAAAAGAAGAAGATGAAATCAAATTTGTTATAACTGACAGAATGGACTATGATTGGGCTAAAAATTTCATAAAAAATTACTTAATAAAAACAAAAGAAATTTTATTTTCACCGGCTTTTGGCTTTATAAATCCCCAAAATCTTGCCAAATGGATTATTCAAGATAATCTAAATGTAAGGCTGAACCTTCAAATTCATAAATATATTTCAGTAAAATAGACATAACTAAGGATTATAGTATTTTTTCTTTTTTGGAATATATTCCTGTTCAATATATCCACCATAGTCGTGGGGATATCTATATCCTTTGCCATGTCCAAGTTTTTTAGCACCTGGATAATGAGAATCCTTTAAATGTTCAGGGATAGGCAGCGTTCTTTCTTTTTCAATATCTCTTAGTGCCTCTTCAATTGCCATATAACAGGCATTACTTTTGGGAGCATTAGCAATATAGATGGCTGCCTGTGAAAGAATTATTCTTGCCTCTGGCATGCCTACCAATTCAACAGCTTGTGCAGCTGAGTTAGCAACTACCAGAGCCATGGGATCAGCATTACCCACATCTTCACTTGCAGCAATAACTATACGACGGGCAATAAATCTCGGATCCTCACCAGCATAAATCATTTTTGCAAGCCAATAAACAGTAGCATCGGGGTCACTGCCACGCATACTTTTTATAAATGCAGATGCTGTGTCATAATGTTGATCTCCTGCTTTATCATAGACAATATGCTTTTTCTGAATGCTTTCCTCTGCGATGTTAATATCTATGTTAATAATCCCCTCTTTATCTGGTGGGGTTGTAAGAGCAGCTATCTCGAGAGCTGATAAAGCTTTTCTGGCATCTCCATCAGATGATTTTGCAATATGTTTGAGGGCTTCCTCTTTAATATTAACTTTAAGATTTCCCAGTCCTCTCTCTTTATCACTTAAAGCCTTCTTTAAAATTATAATAATTTCTTCTTCTGATAGGGGTTTTAGTTCAAAAATATGACTTCTTGATATAAGTGCGCTATTTAGATAAAAAAAAGGATTTTCTGTAGTAGCACCAATAAGTGTGATATTCCCCTCTTCAATATCTGGTAAAATAGCATCTTGAGAAATTCTGTTGAGTCTGTGTATCTCATCTATAAATAAAATCGTTTTTTCTCTTTTTGTTCTTCTCTGCCTGGCCATAGCTAAATTTTTTCTTATTTCTTCTATATTTAATGTGGATGCATTAAGCCAAATAAATAATGCCTTTGTTTTGTTAGCGATTATTCTTGCAAGAGCTGTCTTTCCAATACCGGGAGGGCCATATAATATAAGAGATGTTATTTTGTCTGCATCAATTGCTCTTTTTAGAAGTTTACCTTCACCTAAAATATGAGTTTGTCCTACATATTCATCAATGTCTCGAGGTGCCATTTTAATTGCAAGGGGTTGATTTTGCAGGACAATTTTATTGTCATCAAATAGACCATTCATCTTACATTACCTAACATCTTTATAAACTCTTTAAGAAGTTCCTTATCATAATGTTTTTTCTCTCTGGTTAAAAGAGAAAGAGCGAAAAAAGGAGTCAAAGCTGATTTATATGGCCTTCTTGTGGTAAGTGCATCATAACAGTCAGCGATGGCAGTAATTTTGCCAAAAGTTTCTATTTCGTTATCCTTGAGGCCATAAGGATAGCCTTGCCCTGTAAGCTTTTCATGATGCTGCAGTATGGCTATGCAAGCTTCTGATGGAAATTCTTTATTTTCTCTTACAAGTTCATATCCAAAAATTACATGCTGCTTAATAGTTTTGTATTCGGTATCTGTAAGTCTGCCCTGCTTATTAAGGATTTCATGAGGTATCCTGGTTTTACCTAAATCATGTAAAATTGCGCCTATTCCGAGTTTTTGAATATTATCCTTCTCCATTTTTACATGTATTCCTAAACCTATTGCAAGAACTCCAACATTAATGCTGTGAGTATAGGTATAGTAATCGTAGCCTTTGAGTGTAATTAAACTATATATAGATTGAGGTTCCTCAATTATTTGATTGGTAATGTCATCAACTAATTTACTAATCTTTTTAATTTTTTCTCCACTACGAGGATCTTTTAATATTTCCTTCATTAAAACTTTTGAGTTTTCCTTAAATATTAAATCTTTTAGAATTTTATTATCCTCCTTTGTTAAGTTTAGCTCTTTTAAAGCTTCGGGTAGTGATTTTATGTAGTCCTCATAAAGTGGTATATCTTTATCTTCAATTAAAAAGTCTCCTTCTAAGGAAAGAATATTATCCTCAATATTTGAAGGATTATTAATGGATGCATTTATGATTTTTTTTAATTCCAATCCTTTCAAATTATAAATAGAAAAATTGACTTTTGTATTAGGAATAATAAGTCTTTTATCAATTTGATAATGTTTTTCTTTAAAAAACGAGTAATTACTGAATGCAATCTTAATATCTTGAGCTTTTGGTTTTATTTTTTTTTGGGCAAGGTACAGTTCTAAGTTTTTTATTTCTGCCCTATTAATATAAACGTTGTCAAATCCTTTTTCTTTAAGGATTTCAATAAAAATTTTATTTAAAATATTTCCTTTATTAAAGATTTTTTTTATAAAGCCATTCTCTTTAACATAAACATTGAAAGGAAGAGCAATTCCCGTTTGAAGTCTTTCTGTTGAAACTTTAATTAAACCTTCTTGGGGAGGGATTTCAGTAATTAGGCATTTAAAATTAATAGCCATGAAATAATTATCTCAAAAAAGAGCATTTAATGTAAAATATTTAAAATGGAAAAATTAATATATCCAGAAAATTTGAGACATTCTGACATAATTTGTTTTTTCACAGAAAAAAATTTTGATCTTATTAAGCTTAGAAAACAATATGAAATTTACATGCCAATTCAAAGACATACTGATAATGTTATAGTTTTATCTAAAAATACAACACCTCAGGTTGCTGATGCGGTAATTACCGATAAAAAGGGCATATTAATTGGTGTAAAAGTTGCTGATTGCTTACCTATACTTTTATACGATCCCGTAAGAAAGGTTATTGCTGCCGTCCATGCTGGATGGAGAAGCACAGCAAAGGGGATTTTAAAGAAAACTTTAATAAAAATGTTGGAAATATTTAACTGTAAAGTGTCAAATATTATAATTGCAATGGGTCCATATATAAAAGGTTGCTGTTATGAAGTTGGACATGAGGTTATAGAAGCATTAAATAGGGAAACTCCTTCCTTAGAATATGTTATTAATTTAAATGGGAAAAAACATGTTGATCTTGCCATAGCAAACCGAATTCAATCATTGTCAATAGGAATAAACACAGAAAATATTTGGATTTCTCCTGATTGTACTTATTGTAATCATTTGCATTATGCTTCATATAGGTTTCATGGTAAAGAAGCCGGAAGACAATATGGAATAATAGGGATGTTATAGGTATAATAATATAAAACATAGCTGGTATCGGGGTGTAGCGCAGTCTGGTAGCGCACACGGTTCGGGACCGTGGTGTCGGAGGTTCAAATCCTCTCACCCCGATAAGAAGCGAAAGGAGAGAGTCAATGTTAAGAGAAGATTGTTATTTTTGGTTTGGTTTTTACTTTAAATAATCTGCCTCTGACAGTTTAGTCGGCTTAAAATATAAGGCAGACAGGTCAGGGGCAGATGTAGCCCCTGTCTTGTCTGTCTTTTTTTATTAAGCTGTAACTCTGAGCAATGGCAAAAGGTTTTTACAGTTGGAAATAAGGAGATTTTTAGATACGCTCAGAATGAAAAAAAGACATTAACGGCAAAAATAAGATTTATAAAAATTTATAACAAAAATATAGGAGGTTTTAAAATGGTAATTGTAATGAAGCCAGAAGCAACAGAGGAACAACTTAAGGAGGTTATAGCCAAAATCGAAGAACTGGGATATAAACCTCATGTAATTTACGGTGCTACAAGGAATGTGATTGGAGCAGTTGGTGATGAAAGAGGTAAATTTGTTCTTCAAAGTCTTGAAGTAATGGATGGAGTTGAGGCCGTTATTCCTATACTAAAACCTTACAAATTAGCATCGAAGGAAGTAAAAAAGGATAAGACAATTATTAATGTAAAAGAAGTTTCTATTGGAGGTGATGAGGTCATTGTAATAGCAGGTCCATGCGCAGTTGAAGATGAGGAACAAATAATTAAAACAGCGATAACAGTAAAATCTCTTGGAGCTCATATTTTAAGGGGAGGAGCATATAAACCGAGAACTTCTCCTTATACGTTCCAAGGTCTTGGAGAAGAGGGATTAAAATTACTGAAAAAGGCAAGTGAAATAGCAAATATGCCCGTAGTAACGGAGATTATCAACCCAGAACATGTTGATCTTGTATGTGAATATGTTGATATTCTTCAGATAGGAACTCGTAATGCTCAAAACTTTGAGCTATTAAAAAGAGTTGGTCAGGCTACAAAACCTGTTATTCTTAAAAGAGGAATGTCGATGACAATTAAAGAATGGCTAATGAGCGCCGAATATATACTTAGTGAGGGAAATATGAATGTTATTCTATGTGAAAGAGGAATTAGAACATTCGAGACAGCTACAAGAAATACGCTTGATCTATCTGCAGTGGCTGTCCTACGAGAAGAAACGCATCTTCCAGTTATAGTTGATCCTTCTCATGCTACTGGGTATGCTAAGTATGTTGGTTCAATGGCTTGTGCTGCTGTCGCTGCAGGTGCCGATGGAATAATGATAGAAGTACATCCACAACCTGAAAAGGCTTTTTCTGATGGACCACAATCTCTTAATTTTAAAGCTTTTGGTGAAATAATGAATAAAATACATCAGTTTGCTAAAGTAGCAGGAAGGATTTAAGTATACTTAATTTTCATGAAAATAATTGAAAATACAAGAATAAGGGAGAGAAAATTGGCAATTATTACAGGAAGCTCATTGATTAATAAGCCGTATAGAAACCATAATGTAATACCAAGTGCAAGAAATATAAACATGGTAAGGGATATATCTTTTGCAGACTTGGTTTTATATATTTTTAATGCTTGTGGAATCAGGGCAGAGGTTGTGATGATACCGGCGATAATTCCGATTATGTCAGAAAAATTTTTCAAAAAATCCATTGCAATGTTCATAAGTTATATTTTATTATTAAATAAATTTTATATAAGATGAATCAAGTTGAAAAAATAAGGATTCAAATTCAGACGCTGAAAAAGCTTCCTACACTGTCTCATTCAGCAGAAAGGATACTTAGATTAACTAACAGTGAACTTACACATCTTGATGAATTGATAAATATTATCGAGAATGATCCCCCCATTTTATCTAAGGTTCTTAGTCTTGCCAATATAATTTGTCTCGGGTACTCTGGTCCTATTACTAATCTTAAAGATGCTCTTTTTAAAATTGGATTTAATAACCTAAAGAATGTGGCTTTAAGCATTTCTATTTTTAGTCTTTTTAAGGTTTCAGGGCAGAGAGAAAAGACATATAAAAGACTCTTTAAACATTCAGTTGCAACAGGCATAATAAGTAAATATATAGCAGAAGAGTTTCTGGACATTAGAGACGAGTCATCTTTTACTGCTGGTATATTGCATGATTTAGGATTATTTGCCTTACATCATCTGTATTATGAAGCTTTTTTAAAAATTGAAAATTTAGTAATAACTGGTAAAAATATTACAGAGGCAGAGAATGAAGTAATAGATTTAGATCATTCAATAATAGGGAAATGGCTTGCAGAGTGGTGGGGTTTACCAGAAGAAATTGGAGAGGTGATTTTATATCACCATGAAGATCCTGGGAAATTAGATAATAAATATAGAAGAAATATAGCTTTGATTCATTTGGCAAACTATGTGGCAGAAAAAATAGGATATGGTATATACGATGGAGGAAGGGAATCTGTTTTTTATGAATCAGGAGTATATAGTTTGTTAACATTACCAGAGGTCGGAGAGTTGGTTAATCATATAAAATCAGAGATACCTTTAGAGGAGATAAACATTCTATGAGAGAGTTTTTAGAAAAATTATCTAAACTTTTAAACATTGAAAATCTTGAAAAAATTAATGACGAAGAATTAAAAAGTTTAATTCTTGAAAATATTGAAAAAAAATTTAAATTAGAGAAGAGTTTATATGATCTTTTTGAAGAAACGTCCTGTAATACGGAATTCAGCATAAGAGTGACGGCTTTAATAAACTTATTAATTACGAGAATATATGAGGAAAAAGATAAAAATTTAAATAGTTTTATCAAATTTTCTCTGGAAGAATTCGCTCGATTATTACCTATTGAGAACATATCTTATATGGAAAAACATGCCAAATGGAATTATCTTTTATTGAAGGCAGCTTCTGGTAAAATAAAATTTGAAGATTTTAAGGTCAGAAAATTTCCTATAGAAAATTCAATAGCTGGACAGGTATACAGGAGTGGTAATTATATCTATGTGCCCAACACTCATTTAGATAATAGATTTAACAAAAAATTGTCTAACTTACCTATTAAATCTCTGTTATCGGTTCCCTTAAAAAATAGAGATAGAATTATTGGGGTTTTGAATTTTTCTCATGCCTTTGAAGAAGCCTTTAATGAAATTTCAATATATCTTTTAGTTTCTCTTGCCAATCTCTTTTCCTCTATACTTGCCTTATTTAACTTTTATAGAGAGAAAACAAGCTTTAATTCTAAGCTTGTAAAAGAAGTGGAGAGACAGACCTTAGAGATTCAAAGAATGAATTTAAAACTATACAAAACGTCTATAACAGATGCCTTAACGGGACTTTATAATAGAAGATTCTTTTTCCAAAGACTGGAAGAAGAATTTTCAAGATTTTTAAGATATGGAAGCGGATTTTGTCTTGTTCTTTTCGATTTGGACAGATTGAAATACATAAACGATAAATATGGACATTTAGAGGGAGACAGATGTATAAGATTGTTAGCTAAGTGTTTGAGAAATAGAAGTCGTAAAGAAGACGTAGTTGCTCGAATAGGAGGAGATGAATTCGCATGCATACTTGTTGGTTCAACAGTTGAAGGCGCTATCATTTTTAGTGAAAGAATTAGGGAAGACTTAGGGAAAAACTATAAAAAAGACACGTTAACTGTAAGTGCAGGAGTAGGATGTCTTACTAAAGGTGAATATTTTAAATTTTATAAAAACTATAAAGAGTTTTTTAAATATGTAGATAAAGCCCTCCTAAAAGCCAAAAAAACAAAAGATCAAGTAAAAGTCGTTGAAATTGATTAACAATATATGATAAATTGTAAACTTAGTTAATAAACTTATAGAGGAGGTCTTTGACCTTTTAAAACACATGCTCTGTAGTTCCCTTGATGGTCCTCGCTGAGGTTAAGGGGAAGGAGCAGAGGAAAAAACCATTTTAGGAGGTATCAATGGCAGTAGTTAGTATGAAGGAACTTCTTGAAGCTGGAGCTCATTTTGGGCATCAAGTTAAAAGATGGAATCCCAAAATGAAAAAGTATATTTTTGCAGAACGTAATGGCATTCATATCATTGATCTTCAGAAGACAGTAAAAGGGATTGAAGAAGCTTATGAATTTATCAAAGGTGTTGCCTCACGTGGAGAGGGTATTCTTTTTGTAGGGACTAAAAAGCAAGCTCAGGAAGCTGTAGCAGAAGAAGCAAAAAGGGCAGGAGTGTATTACATTAATCATCGCTGGCTTGGAGGTATGCTTACAAATTTTTCAACTGTTAGAAAAAGTGTTGAGAAATGGCAGAGAATTGAGGAAATGAAGGAAGATGGAAGACTGTACTTACATACAAAAAAGGAGATTGCCAAGCTGGAAAAGGAAAGACAGAGATTAGAAGCAAATTTAATAGGAATAAAGGATATGATGGATCTTCCAAAGGCTATTTTTATAATTGATATAAAAAAGGAAAAGATAGCTGTGGCTGAAGCAATTAAACTTAACATTCCTATTGTAGCTATTGTTGATACAAACTGTGACCCTGATGTAGTTGATTATGTAATTCCAGGAAACGATGACGCCATAAGAGCTATAAAACTTATAACAGCCAAAATGGCAGATGCTGTGCTGGAAGGTAGAGAAATATTCGTTAAAAAACTTGAAGAAGAGGCTGAGAAAGCAGCAATAAAGGAAAAAATACTCCAGGAAGAGGAGTATCAGAAATCAATGGACGACTACATAGAACAGTAAAGGAGGAAAAACATATGGCAATAACTGCTCAGATGGTGAAAGAATTAAGAGAGAAAACAGGGGCGGGTATGATGGAATGCAAAAAAGCCCTTGAGCATTCAGGAGGAGATTTTAATAAAGCTATAGAATATTTAAGGCAGAAAGGTCTTGCAACAGCGCAGAAAAAAGCTGGTAGAAGTGCTTCCGAAGGAATAATAGCTTCCTATATTCATATGGATAAAATAGGAGTAATGCTTGAGCTTAATTGCGAAACAGATTTTGTTGCAAGAAATGAGGAATTTCGTCAGCTTGCTAAGGATATAGCAATGCACATAGCTGCTTCTAATCCTCAGTATATTAGTAAAGATGATATTCCTCAAGAAGTAATAGAAAAGGAAAAAGAAATATATAAAGCTCAGATAACAGGCAATAAACCGCCTCAGGTAGTGGAAAAGATCATAGAGGGAAAACTAGAAAAATTCTTTGAAGAAATGTGTCTTTTAAATCAACCATTTATAAGAGAGCCTGAAAGAAAAATAGGAGATCTAATAACAGAGAAAATAGCCAAATTCGGAGAAAATATAGTTGTTAGAAGGTTTGTGCGTTTTCAGGTAGGGCAGAGTGAATAAAAGTTCTTACACAAGAGTACTTTTGAAGTTAAGTGGTGAAGCCCTTATGGGTGATAAGGGTTATGGTATAGATCCGGACACTGTAAACTATATGGCAGAGGAAGTCAAAAAAGCCTATGACTTAGGTGTAGAAATAGCTATAGTTATAGGTGGTGGTAATATTTTTAGGGGTGTAGAAGCTGCAGAACAGGGGATAGAGAGAGCCACTGCTGATTATATGGGAATGCTTGCTACAGTAATAAATGCTCTTGCACTTCAGAATGCTCTTGAAAAAATAGGGGTAAATACGCGTGTTCAGTCAGCTATTGATATGCGTGAACTGGCAGAGCCATATATTAGAAGAAAAGCTATTAGACATTTGGAAAAGGGAAGGGTAGTAATTTTTGCTGCCGGTACAGGTAATCCCTATTTTACAACTGATACTGCCGCAGCATTAAGGGCAATCGAAATTGGTGCTAATGTTATACTCAAAGGTACAAAAGTGGATGGTATATATTCTTCAGATCCAATTAAAGATCCGAAAGCAAAAAAATTTGATACACTAACCTATATGGATGTAATCAGATATTCGCTTAAAGTAATGGATTCTACTGCGATTACACTTTGTATGGACAATAATCTTCCTATAGTTGTTTTCAATATTAGAGGAAAAGATAATTTAAAAAAAATAGTTTCAGGAGAAAAAATAGGAAGCATTGTTTTAAGAGAGGTGAAAGATGATGCAGGAGTTCAAGAAGAAAGCTAATGAAAAAATGAATCAAGCAGTAGAGATTTTTAAAAAGGATCTATCTACTTTTAGGACCGGAAGAGCTTCCCTTTCTATTTTTGACAACATAAGAGTTGACTATTATGGAAGCATGTTACCCCTTAATCAAGTGGCTACACTTGGAATTCCTGAACCAAGGACAATAACAATTCAACCATGGGAACAAAAAATGGTAGGCGAAATAGAGAAAGCGATTATGAAATCTGATCTCGGACTTACACCAATAAATGATGGCAAAACAATAAAAATTAATATACCACCTCTTACAGAAGAAAGAAGAAAGCAGCTTGTAAAGGTTGTAAGAAAGAGGGCAGAAGAAGCAAGAGTAACAATTAGGAACATAAGAAGAGACATTATAGAGGAAATAAAAAAGGCTGAAAAGGATAAAAAACTCAGTGAAGATGACTCTCGCAGAGCTCAGGAAGAGATACAGAAAATAACCAATTCTTTCATTGAAAAGATTGATCAAATTCTTGAACAAAAAGAGAAAGAGATAATGGAGGTCTAAATATAATGAAAATTGACAGTGAAAGAAAGGACAGGCTAAAGAAGATGCTCAATAAGATGAAAGAGCAGATTCTTCAAGAGGCTCGTGAAGAGATGAAGAAATTTCAGACTGGCGAGAAAAGACAAATTGTTGAAGCAGTAATGGATGACGCAGATTTAAGCGCAATTGATTTATCAGAGGATATAAGCCTAAAACAGTTAAGTACGCATAGAGATATTTTGAAGAAAATTGAAGAAGCCTTAAGAAAACTTGAAGAGGGCACATATGGAATATGTGAAATGTGTGGCGATGAAATTTCCGAAGAAAGATTAAAAATACTGCCGTTTGCCATATACTGCAGAGACTGTCAAGAAAACATAGAGATGATGGAAAAATTTGAATCAGAAGAAGGTTAATAGACTATTCTTTCAAGAAATAAACCATGGGGAGGAGCTGTTCTAAGAGGATTAGGCCTCTTCCCCTTTTCTATTGCCTCATATATTGCCTCCTTTGATAAAGCTCCTCTACCCAGTTCAACTATGGAACCTACAATATTTCTTGCCATGTATTTTAGAAAACCGTCTGCTTCAATTCTGAACTTTATAAAAAAGCCTTCTATTTTCATATCAAGAAAATAGATTTTGTCAGATAATTCCACCTTTAAATCGTGAACTGTTCTTATTTTATTTTTAACCTCTGTGCTACCTGAAAAGGCTGTGAAATCATGTGTGCCTATGAATAGTGCCTGTGCTTCCTGCATAGTGGAAAGATTTAATCTCCTTCCATAATGCCAGACATATCTTTGAATAAAGGGAGAACAATATTCATCACAACACAGATAGTAAATATAAGATTTTCTCTTTGCAGAATATTGGGGATGAAAATTTCTTTCAACATTTTCAATTTCAACTATTTTTATGTCAAAGGGTAGCAGAGAGTTTAACGCTTTTTTCAATACATATAGATCAAAACTAAACTCAGCCTTAAATGTGGCTACCTGGGCAAGCGCATGTACTCCTGCATCAGTTCTACCAGCTCCACGAATTTTAATTTCCCTTTTAAAAATTTTACTGAGAGCTTCTTCTATTTTAGCTTGAATAGTCTGTGTTTTTTTTTGTCTTTGCCAGCCGAAATAATTACTTCCATCATACTGGATAGTCATTTTAACATGTGCCATAGTTTAAAATTATAACATCTTTGTTAAAATATTTTATGTACAAAACAGGCGTTGCAAATATGCCTTTGCATAGTGGAAAGGCTCCGCAGTGGCTTTTTAAAAGAATGCTTGCACTCTCAAGAGATATTATTGAATTAATGATCATTGAGCTTGGCAAAGATGAGGTAATAAGGAGACTTGCAGATCCCTATTGGTTTCAGGCTTTTGGATGTCTTTTAGGCTTTGACTGGCATAGTAGTGGAGTTACTACCACTGTAACAGCAGCCTTAAAAGAAGGATTATGTGGCTTAGAAAAAGAATTGGGTTTATTCATAGCCGGAGGAAAAGCAAAAAGGGCTGTTCAGACACCTCAGGATATAATTCAATATGCTGAAAAATTTGGTTTTAATCCTGATTTTTTTATTCGTGTAAGCAGGCTTTCTGCAAAGGTTGACAGTGCTGCCGTTCAAGATGGATTCAATCTATATCATCATACGATCTTTTTTACTACTGAAGGGCACTGGTGTGTTATTCAACAGGGTATGAATGAAAATTTAGGAATGGCAAGGCGATATCACTGGCTGAGTTTTACCTTAAAAAGCTTTGTGGAAGAACCACACAATGCAGTATGCTGTGATATAAAAACAAAACCCCTTAATTTTACAGCTAAGGAAGCATCTCAGCTAAGAAAAATCTCTGTAGAACTTTCCCTTGAAAAGCCAGAAAAAATAACCAAGGAAATCTTAAACTTAAAAACACTTAGTCTACCTTTGAGACATGCCATTAGCCTTTCTGATATAAAGCCTGAAAATCTTTATAAAGTTTTAATTCAGACTTATGAAAAACAACCTTCTGATTTTGAATCCCTTCTTCTAACTAAGGGATTAGGAGCCAAAACCTTACGAGCACTTGCGCTTGTAGCAGAGTTGATTTACGGAACTCCTTTGAGTTTCAAAGATCCTGCAAGATACAGCTTTGCTCATGGAGGTAAAGACGGTACTCCATATCCCGTTAATAGAAAGGTCTATGACAGAACTATTGAAATCATAAAGAAAGCTGTTGAAAATGCTAAGATCGACAGAGAAAGCAAATCTTATGCATTAAAAAAGCTTTTTATGTTTAATATAAAACAAAAGATTAGACAAGAATAACAAGATTGTCTCTATGTATCACTTCATCGGCATATTTATAACCGAGAATTTTTTCGATCTCTGAGGATTTTTTACCTTTTATAAGTTTTATTTCGCTTGAGGAGTAATTTACCAATCCTTTAGCTATTTTTTCTCCTTTTTCATTAATACAGTATACTGCATCACCCAGTTCAAAGTCTCCTTCAACTTTTTTTATTCCTGACGACAGCAGACTCTTTCCATTCTTTAAAAGCGCTTTCATAGCTCCCTCATCAATATAAATATTACCCTTTGCTCTTGTTGCATAGGCAATCCATCCTTTACGGGAAGTAACTCTTTCTTTCACAGGTTCAAAATAGGTACCTATGTCTTTTCCTTCTAAAACAGCTTTAATATTACCATATTTCCTGCCACTTACTATATGTACTGGGATTCCAAAGGATGTGGCTTTTTTGGCAGCAATAACCTTTGAATACATTCCACCTGTTCCATATCCTGTAGAAGCGGGTTTTGCAATCATCTCAAGTTCTTTAGAGAAATCATTAACATGCTTTATGATCTTTGCGTTAGGGTCTCTTTTAGGATCAGAAGTGTAAAGTCCTTGAACATCTGACAGAATGATAAGATGATTTGCTTCAATAAGTCCTGAAACAAGAGCAGCAAGCTGATCATTATCACCAAATTTTATTTCATCTGTTGCAACTGTATCATTTTCATTGATTATTGGTACGACTTTCATCTCTAAAAGAGTTAATATTGTATTCTTTGCATTAATATATCTCACCCTGTCACTTAGGTCATCTCTTGTAAGCAGTATTTGTGCTATATGTTTTTTATATTTGAAAAAGTATTGTTCATACATCCACATTAAAAGGGGCTGCCCTACTGCTGCAGTTGCTTGTTTTTTTCTGATTTCTTTTGGTTTACTTTTTAATCCTAATTTTCTTAGACCAGAAGCAATTGCACCAGAAGAAACCATAACAATTTCATAATTTTTATTGCTAAGTTCAGAGATTTCTTTTGCAAAAGAATGAATTCTTTTCTGATTAATTCGTCCAGATTTGTCAGTTAAAAGATTACTTCCTATTTTTACTACTACTCTCATTTTTTCTCCAATTTTTTTGCCAAATATTCTATAAGAATATCAATACCTTCTTTTTTTACTGCACTTACAGGGAAAAAATCAATACCCCTTTCCTGGCAATAGCTTTTTAATTTTATGAGTCGTTTTCCTTCAAAGGCTAAATCAATTTTTGTGCCTACTATTGCAAGAGGTTTTTTTATAAGTTCAGGATTATAAAGGATAAGTTCTTTTTGAATTTTTTCAAAATCTTGAATGGGGTCAGACTGAAGATAATCAGACACATCAACGAGATGAAGCAATAAAGAAGTCCTTTCCACATGTCTTAAAAATTGATGCCCTAATCCTGCTCCTTTATGTGCATTTTCAATTAGCCCAGGGATATCAGCTACAACAAAGCTTTTGTAGTCTCCATATTTAACAACTCCGAGCACAGGTGTAAGAGTTGTAAATGGATAGTCTGCAATTTTAGGCCTGGCAGAGCTTATTACAGATATTAAAGTAGATTTTCCTGCATTAGGTAATCCTATAAGTCCTACATCAGCAAGCAGTTTTAATTCAAGAATTATCCATTTTTCCTCTCCATGTTCACCAGGTTGAGCAAATCTGGGAGATTGATTTGTTGGTGTTGCAAAATGGGCATTTCCAAGTCCTCCTTTACCACCTTTTGCAACAATAAATTCTTTACCTTCTTCATCAAGGTCAGCAAGGGTTTCTTCAGTTTCTGCATCCTTTATAACTGTTCCCACAGGTACCTTTATGATAAGGTCATCTCCATCTTTACCTTTCATATTACTTCCTTTTCCATGCTGGCCCCTTTTGGCTTTATAGGTTTTTTGGTACTTATGATCAAGAAGAGTATGAAGTTCTCCAGAGGCTTTAATTATTACGTCTCCACCTTTTCCGCCATCTCCGCCATCAGGACCCCCTTTTGGAACATATTTTTCTCTGCGGAAGCTTACGCATCCTCTACCACCATCACCTGCTTTTACATGTATTTTTACATAATCAACGAATTTCATAGAAAGGTAAAGCGGGTGGAAAAAACCACCCGCTATAATTTTACTGGGCGGGTTGAGTAATTGGATATACGCTTACTTTAAGTCTCTGTTTGTCTTTCCTTTCAAATTTAACCATGCCGTCAATTAAGGCATAGAGAGTATAATCTGAACCAACACCCACATTTGCTCCGGGATGAAATTTCGTTCCACGCTGTCTTACAAGTATGTTTCCAGCTTTTACTATTTGTCCTCCAAATCTTTTTACACCTAGTCTTTTTGCTTTACTATCTCTTCCATTTCTGGAGCTTCCAACTCCCTTTTTATGCGCCATTTTATCCTCCTATAATCTCCTTTATCTTTATTTTAGCATACCATTGTCTGTGACCCTTTAGTTTTTTTACTGCTTTTTTTGATGGAGGTCGGTATACCATTACTTTGTCATCTTTTACTTCTCCAATAATTTCAGCTGTCACTTTTAGCCCGTTGATGTAGGGATTACCTATTTTTATCCCCTTATCAGACTGAAGGAATAAAACTTTGTCAAATACTACTTCTTTACCAGCTTCAAGATTAAGTTTGTCTACCTTAATAATGTCACCTTCTTTAACTTTGAACTGTTTTCCGCCTGTTTCTATAACTGCATACATGAAAATCACCTCCCTTAGGGAATTACTTTATTCAATGGATATTCTACAAAGCCTGATGCACCAGCATCTTTAAGTTTAGGTAAAAGTTCTCTTACTTTTTTTTCATTTATTATAACTTCTAAGGCATACCAGTTTTCATCATATAGCTGAGAAATAGTTGGAGAGTGTAAAGAATTAAGCAGACTTAAAACTCTTTTCAATGACTCTTTTGGGACATTCATTTTAAGTCCTACCTTCTCTTCAGCTAAAAGCGCACCCTGCAGAAGCATTGCAATATTCTGCATTTTTTTCTTTTTCCATGCATCTCGCCAAGAATTCTTGTTCGAAATAAAACGAGTAGTAGACTCTAAGATAGTTTCAATTACACGAAGCTTGTTTGCTTTGAGAGAACTACCTGTTTCAGTTAGGTCTACAATAGCATCGGCGAGATAGGGAGGCTTTACTTCTGTAGCTCCCCAAGAGAAATAAACATCTGCCTTTATACCTTTCGCTTTTAAGTATCTTTTTGTATATCCCATAAGTTCTGTAGCTATTCTTTTGCCCTGTAAGTCTTCGAGAGTTTTGATTTGAGAATCCTCAGGAACAGCTATAACCCATCTAACAGGTCTAAATCCTTCTTTTGCATACTTTAATTCTGCAACTTCAATTACCTCGACATTTTGTTCTAATAGCCAGTCATATCCTGTTAAACCGCAATCGAGATAACCTTCTTCAACGTATATGGGAATTTCTTGGGCCCTAAGGAGCATACAAGTTATCTCTTCATCATCTATAACAGGATAGTAAGACCTGTGTGATACATGTATGTTAAACCCTGCCTTTTTGAAAAGCTTCAGGGTTGATTCTTGTAAGCTTCCCTTTGGTAAGCCAAGTTTTAAAACTTTATTCTCCATTTCTTTATGGCATCCTCCAGTTATAAATTCAGAAATTATAGTTTAAAATTTTTATAAATATTCAGTCAACA
>JAOAGB010000069.1 GCA_026415995.1 Thermodesulfovibrio sp.
AATTAAAGGACAGTCTTTAAGAAAACTTTCAGATCCGTGAATAATCTCATGACATCTTTTTCCAATAACAGAATCACAATCTTTATTGACAAATTCGGCAAATCTTTGATTACAATAAAATATTGTTCCATCAGTACCGACAAAGGCAACCAAGTCAAAGATAGAGTTGAGTAATAGTTTCCAATCGAGAATCTTATTTTTCTCAACCATACTTAATATAAATTTTATATTATTAAATTAATTGATGCAACCATTAATTTCTTTGTTTCTTTGATTATATACATCATGTAAATCATGGAAGCTATTAATTTTAAAGATAGAAATATAATTATGATGCCTGCATGGATTAAAAGGCTGACATATAAAGTTTTTCAAAAAAAAATTAATATTTGAAACTATAATCAATAAGTTTATAAAAGGGCATTACAATGAGCTCAGTGTGATTTATTCTTACCTTTTCATAAAGAGAAAGATTTATAACTAAAGCCTGAGAAGGTGAATATCTTTCAATAAAGCTTCTTAATGGGCGAGTTATCTCATGAGTTTTTAACTTTCTGTATTTTACTTCCACAGGTATAAAGGAAATCCCTGTATCAATGACAAAATCTATCTCTGCCTTATCTTTTGTCCTCCAGAAATGAATCTTATAATTTGTATTTTTAATTTTTTCAAGTATACTTAAATAAACAAAGTTTTGAAAAATAAAGCCATAGTCTCTCGCTCTGCCAAACTCTCCTATGGAAAAATTTCTTAATCCAAGGTCATAGAAATAATAAATTGGAGATTTGCTTAATTCTTTTCTGATATTTCTAAAAAATGGAGTAATTTTTGAAACTATAAAGGTTTTCTCAAGATACCATAGATAATCCTTTAAGGTTTTTGTTGAAAGTCCAACTGTATTAGACAACTCAGTTAAATTTGTTATCTTGCCTACAGAGTCAGCGAGAATCTTGACAAGTTTGGTAAATTCAGGTAGCTTTTGAATTTTTAGGAGAAAGTATATGTCCCTTTCAACATAGCTTTGATAGATTTCATTGATTAAACTAAGCTTTTCAGACAACTCTTCCTCAAGAACAACCCTTGGATAACCACCGAAGTTCAAATATTCTTCAAGTAGCATCAGAGATTTTGTTCTTTCTGTCTCAAAGTAGTCAATAATTCTATTTTCATATTTATAATCTGTCTTGTAATTTACAAATTCTTCAAAGCTTAGCGTTAAAAGTTCAAAGACTCTTTTTCTTCCTGTTAAAGATTCACTAATTTTCTCCTTTAATTCAACACTTCCTGAGCCTGAAACAATAAACTTATAAGGAAGTCCCATGTCATATATGCCCTTAAGAAACAAGCCTGCGTCTTCCCTTCGCTGTATCTCATCAATAAAAACATATCCTCTGTTTTTTCCAAATTCAAGCTCAATACGCCTAAGCAGAGATGCCTGGGAGCTAAAGTGTTCTTTGTCATATTCAATATCAAGATTTAAAAAAAGAGTTCTTTCACCGTTTCTTTTGAGTTCCTCCTCAAGAATTTTCATTAAAGTTGTTTTTCCAGCCTGTCTTGGACCTATAATAATTGTTATCTCTGGCTTGGCAAGATGCTGTCTTAATTGATTAAGAAGCTTTCTTTTTATCATGTTTTAATTTTAGCACGAGAAAATTAAAAAAGCAATATCAAAATTCTCGGATTAAATTGATTATCCTACCCACCACCACGGAATCGCTATTATCTTTGAATGAAGCCATTTAATAGCGTTACCTGCGTGAATTAAGATACCTCTAATAGTGTCGGGATGTTCTTCAATGAAATAGAGAAGATTTTTAATATGCTCAAACTTTGGAGATTTAGTATATTTTGCTTCAACTGCAATAAGTTTTTTTCCATATTCAAGCACAAAGTCAACTTCTTTGCCTGAGGTAGTTCTAAAATAAAAAACCTTAGCCTTTGGCACCATCATCTCACATAAGACTGTTAAATGCAGAAAAACCATTGTTTCAAAAAAACCTCCAAGCTCTCTTGCCACTTTTAATGAACTTTCATCATGATATCCACTTAGATACACGCTTAAGGCTGGATCAAGGAAAAAAACTTTTGGAGATTTTGTAATTCTTTTACTTCTACTTTTTGCAAAGGGTTGTACTCTCTTTATGATATTTGAAACTTCAAGGAGTTTAATATACCTATGGGCTGTGGGTTGGCTAATGCCCACATCTCTTGCTATCTCTGTCTGATTAAGAACATTTGCTGTCCTTAATGCCAAGGAATCAAGAAGTCTTCTGAAATCAATCAAGGACTCTATTTGTGAAAGCTCTCTTAAATCTCTCTCAATAAATGTTTTAATATAACCTTCCCACCATAAAAGTATATCTCTTAACTCCGAAAGCCTAAGAAGTGATGGCATAAAACCTTTAAGTAAAAAAGGTAAGGGCTTCACAATTTGCAGCTCTTGGTCTTTGACCTTTAAGTCTCTTTCCCACAGAGTAAGAAATCTATTCATTCCCTCCCAATTCTCATTGATCTCGCCATAAGTCATGGGCATAAGTTCAAAATATATGGCTCTGCCTGCAAGAGACTCTGTGATTTTCTCCATAAGCAAAAGATTTGATGACCCAGAAATTATAAATCGCCTTTTACCTTTTGTTTTATCTACCTCTAATTTTATAGCAGGGAATATCTCAGGCATCCTCTGTGCTTCATCTATTATTACCCTTTCTTCATTAATCCACAAAGAAGCAGGGGCTTCTTTTGCCTGTTTAAGCATGCTGAAATCATCAAGATTAATGTATTTAAAATTGGGAAATTCATTCTCAAGTAATGTGCTTTTACCAACCTGTCTTGCACCAGAAACTACCACTATAGGGAAACTCTCAATAGCAGAGCGAATCAATGGGGCAAGAAGTCTTTTTTTGTATTTTAATTCAAGACTTGAATGAAAATTATTCATAATTTGAATAATAATACAAAAAGAGGGTTATGTCAAGTTTTTTGTAAG
>JAOAGB010000105.1 GCA_026415995.1 Thermodesulfovibrio sp.
TTAACCTCTACAGGCTCGGGCCAAAAAGGTCCTTCTATTATTGAACCTTCCTTGAACATTATTGAAAATGTTATCAAATTTAAGGGATTTTTTCAATGACAACATTATAAAATTTTAATATGTAATTTTCTTTTTCATCTCTAGTTAAAAAATTGTGAATGGGATCATAAATACTAAATAAATTCAAAACAGAATTAACTTACAAAAATCAACTACAAAATGACTTTTCAATAAACCATAATACATATAATTATAGAATAAGGAGGTTTTTTATGGAGGCAATTAATGAAAAAAGTAAAGTTGATACTATCTTTAAATTTACTTGGAAATCTAAATTAGGGGAACATGTAGAAAACTATTTTTGCAGAATTAACATATGGAGAGAATTTGAACTTCTCCCAGAAACAATAAGACAAAGTATTATCGGTAAAGTATCTGGTGAAAGATTTAAACTAAGGTTCAACGCTGGAGAACTTTTTAAGTTTTCAGAGGAAAATATATTGGAAATAGAAAGAAAAAATTTTTTACCACCAAAACCATTTAGATTTTTCATGATTCCGAGAATTGGGAGGTTTTACCCTTTAGGTTTTTTCAAAGGACTGAGAGAAGTTTTTCCAGAAAATTATAAGCCTACAAGAATTATAGAGTTGAATAATAAAAATATTAAAATTGATACAAATATTCCCATAGCTAAGTATGAGTTAGACCTTGAAGTTTATATAGAAAATGTTTTTTATAAAATTATAGAAAATGGAGGTGAATGCAAAGATTGGATAAACATTGCCCTTGAAAATGGTCCTGGAATGCAGGTTAGATACGATGGAATTGAAACAGATTTCGATATTCAAAATACTGAAAGTTTCAAACGAGAGGACGAAAAAGAGGATTCTATTTTTTATAGTCAACCGAGAATAACAACCCATATTGATGCAAAATGCCACGAAAATCTTGTGAAGCTTTATGAAGAAATTCTACCTAAGAAAGGCAGAATACTTGATCTGATGAGTAGTTATCAGTCTCACATACCAAAAAGTGAAAATCTTGAAGTTATCGGTATTGGTTTGAATGAGGAGGAAATGAGACAAAATCCCATTCTTGATAGTTTTTTCATACATGATTTAAATAAGAGCCCATATCTTCCTTTTAGTAATGAAGAATTTGACGCTATTGTTTGTGACCTTTCCATAGAATATGTTACAAAACCTGTTGAATTAATTAATGAGCTTAAAAGAATCCTTAAACCACGGGGTATCTTAACTTTTAGCTTTTCAAACAGATACTTTCCAGACAAAGTTATAAAACTTTGGATTGATTTACAAGAATTTGAGAGAATGGGATATGTATTAGAACTTTTATTAAAGGCAGGAGGATTCGAGGACTTTAAAACTTTCTCATTCAGAGGATTCAAACGTCCCTATGATGATAAATATTTTGGATGTACTCTCCTATCTGATCCGCTTTATGTAGTTTATGCAAAGAAATCTTAAAAAATTAGCCATTATAGGAGGCGGAATTGCCGGTGCATGTTCTGCCGGACTTCTTTCAGAAAATGGATATGAAACTATAATATTTGAGAAAAATAGTGGTCTTGGCGGATGTGCTGGGAGTTTTAAAAGACAAGATTTTATTTTTAATATAGGTGCAACTACCGTAGCAGGATTACTTGATGATTTTCCTGTAAAGAGACTTTTATCAAAATTAAATGTCTTAAAATTAATAAAAATTGTTGATCCTGGAATAGTTATTCACACCCCAAAAGGCGTAATAAATAGATTTGGCTGTCTTGAAAGAACAATTGATGAAATTAATAGAGTTTTTCATAATAAGGGAAATCTTAGATTTTGGTCTACAGTTTATAATACAACCTTTGATATCTTAAAGTTTAACTATTATCATAATTTTTACTCGTTCAAGGGAAATATAAAAAGCATTGTAAGAATGAAACACATAATTTTTAGATATTTTAGACATTTTTTAATTTCTGCTGAAAAGGGATTAAGAGAATTTTTAAATCAAATTGACAAGGACTATTATGATTTTATGGATGCTCACGTAAAGATAGTAGCTCAAAGCAATATTAAAGAGGTAAATTTTCTTACTCTATTACTCTCTCTCGGTTATCCATTTACCGGAGTAGGTTATTCTGAAATAGGAATGGGAGGTCTTATAAATTCAATAGCTCAAAAATCAAAAATACAATGCAACTCAGAGATAAAAGAAATATACAAATCATCTGATAGATTCATTCTAAAAGGAGATTTTGGTGAAGAAATTTTTGATAGTTTAGTTCTTGCATTCCCAATATTTGAAAACATGCATGTTTTTAGAGATGAAAAAATAAAAAAATTTTTTGAAAAGTATATACACTTAAATACCGATAACTCTGCGGTTTTAGTCTATGGAGTTGTGAAAAATTTTCATCCAACTAATATTTTTCATTTATTGATCCTAAATAGACCTCTTCCTGATACTTCTTCAAAGTATATATTTATCTCCTTCTATCCATCTTCAATAAATGGAAATGAGCATATAACCTTTACCGTATCAACTCATACTAAGACTTCTTACTGGATGAATCTAAAGAGAGAGGATTATGATAAAAAAAAGAAGCAACTAAATATTAATATTCTAAAATTAATGGATAAGCTATTTGGAATAGGTATGGATAAAATTCTTTTATCTTTCGTAGCTACTCCTGAGACCTTTTATAGATATCTAAATAGACGAAGTGTAGGGGGGATACCTATTACCAAGAAAAATGCTTTTTTTAGAATACCTTCAAACGTTACCCCTTTCAAAAATCTATATTTAGTTGGTGATAATTCTTTTTGTTATCAAGGATGGATTGGAATATCAATTGGTATTTATAATCTATTGTGTAATATTTATGAAAAAATTAGAACTTAAAATCGGTTTCTCAGATTGGTTATTAGTTATTATAGTTGCTGTTTTACTTTCCTCATCCATTTCTTCTATTATCTATATTATTTTTAATATAGGCTGGTTCAATGGCTTAATCTCTGGTTCTATATTAGGAATCTTCCTTTCCCTTTTTTCCTTTGGATTAATAACCATAAATAATCATTATCTTCTTCCCAAAATTAGTAAGCCTGCTCTATGGTGGATGCTTTCAGCTTTATTTGCCTTTATTGCTGGCTTTGTTGGATTTTATTCTTCTTTTGAAGTGATAAAATTATTTTATATTCCTATTCCGGAAACCATAATAAAAAATGTAAACATTTTAGCCTTATATTCAGGTTTTCTTAACTATTTTATGGGATTACTTATTTATCTTTTTGTTAGAATGAAAGCTAAAAAACAAGAACTTGAAAATCTCCTTATTGAAGGTAGGATTATTTCATTAAATAATCAACTTAACTCTCATTTCATATTCAATGTTTTAAATAATATTATTGAATTGATAAATATAGACAAGGATAAGGCAGAAGAATCTTTAGTCAAACTGAGTAAATTTTTAAGAAAAGTCATAAGCGAGAAGAATACTGTGCAAATATCAGAAGAGATTGACTACACTAAAGCCTATGTAGAACTTGAAAATATTAGATACAGAGGACTTATAAAATTAAATATTCAAGACTCAAATTTGTATGATAAAATGGTCATTCCGAGATTTTCTATTCAACTCATAGTAGAAAATGCTATAAAACATGGATTTAATGGTAAAGAGTTGAATGTGGATATAACATTTAAAGACTCAAAGGATTCATTTTCAATATGTATAGCCAATGACGGAAATAAAATTAAAAACTTAAAATTTGGAACGGGGCTTCTAAATCTCTCAAAAAGACTTAAACTTTTATGTAACGGTAGAATTAAATATGAAACAAACATGAAAACTGAATTTATAATTGAAATACCTAAAAAATGAAAATTTTAATTGTAGAAGACGAAAAATTAGCAATAATGAGACTAAAACGATTAATAGAAGAAATAGGAAATTATGAAATTTTAACTACAGAATCTTCAGAAGAGGCTCTTTACTTGTTGGATAAAAATCCAGATATAGATATAGTTTTTTTAGATATCAAGATGCCTAATATGTCAGGGATAGAATTAGCTTATAAAATTTTAACCAAAAGGGACAATATATTTATTGTATTTCAGACAGCATATGAAGAACATGCATTAGAAGCTTTTCAAATAGGGGCTATCGATTATTTATTAAAACCTTATACATTAGAGGATATAAAGAAAGTATTCAATAGAGTTGAAAAATTAAGAAGTATAAAGCAAAAAACTAAATTTATGGTAAAGTTATTTTCAGGAGATTATAAAATTATTAGCTCTGATGATATTTTTTATATTAAAGCAGAACTGAAAGATTCTTTAATAAGAACGAAAGAGGATTACATATATTACCCTCTATCTATATCAAAATTTCAAGAAAAGCTCAAAAATGATAATTTCATTAGAGTACACAAATCATATTTAATAAATATTGATAAGATATCCATTATCAGAACAACGATCCAGAGCAAGTTAATTTTTAAATTTGAAGGAATTAATGATATGGTTATTAGCAGTAAAGAAGGGGCGAAGTATTTCAGAGAAATTTTTAAGAATAAGTATCATGATTAACACTTAATATTCTATAGCTTTACTATAATTTAAAAATTAACTATCAAGACGATTAATTTTATTGACAAAGGTTAAAAAATTTTTTTATTTTAGTAAGTGCTTACATTGTTTAAAAATTACTTAGTTATTTTTATTTTTATATTTTTCTCCTTTCTTTTATTCTCATGTTCTCAGTCTTCATCTAAAAAATCTAAACCGTTAGTTCCAGTTGTTACTACACAATCTATGAAAAAAGACGTGCCTATTCAGATTAAAACCATAGGTAACGTGGAGGCTTACCATTCTGTAACGATAAAATCAAGAATTGAAGGACAATTATTAGTAGCTAATATTAAAGAAGGTGATGAAATAAAAAAAGGTCAACTTTTATTCATAATTGACCCAAGACCTTATGAAGAGACTGTAAGACAAGCAGAAGCAAATCTTTTAAGAGATAAAGCACAGCTTGATTTTGCAAAAGCCGATTTGGAAAGGTATGAAGAGCTTTTCAAAGAACAACTGGTATCTAAACAGCAATTTGAGAAAATTCGAACAAATTACGAATCTTTAAAATCTGTAGTAAAGGCTGATGAGGCCATCCTTAAAAATGCCCGATTAAATTTAAACTATTGTTATATACATTCACCAATTGATGGGAAAATAGGTGCTCTTTTTGTGCATCCTGGCAATATGATAAAGGCAAACGAGACTCAAATTGCGACTATTAATCAGATAATGCCAATTTATGTTCGCTTTTCATTACCCGAGCAAGAGCTTCTTAGAGTTAAAAAAGCTATGACACAAAACAATCTTAAAACGGAAGTTATAATAAAGGCAGTTGATACAAATTATACCGCTACAGGTAGAGTTGTATTTATTGATAATGCTATTGATCCCTCAACAGGTACAATCAAGCTTAAAGCAGAGTTTGACAACAAGAATAAATTGCTATGGCCTGGACAATTTGTCAATGTAGTGCTTACACTTGACATAAAAAAAGATGCTGTGGTTATTCCCTACAGAGCCCTTCAGACAGGACAACAGGGACAGTATGTTTTTGTAATAACAAAAGACAATACCGCTGAGATGAGAGAAGTTAATGTAGGAATTAGATTTGGCGATGATGTGGTAATTGAAAAGGGTTTGAACGTCGATGAAATAGTTGTTGTTGACGGCCAATTAAGACTTACACCTGGGGCAAAGGTGGAGATAAAAAATAAATGAATTTTTCTGAAATTTTCATTCGACGTCCTGTAATGACCACGCTTCTTATGCTTAGCATTATTGTATTTGGTCTTGTAGGATATCGTTATCTTCCCATAGCAGAGTTACCAAATGTTGATTTTCCAACAATACTTGTCTCTGCCTCCTTACCAGGGGCGTCTCCAGAAACAATGGCTTCGGCAGTGGCAATGCCACTTGAAAGACAATTTTCAACAATTTCAGGTTTAAAATCTATGAATTCTGTCAATGCAAGAGGTCAGACTCAGATAACTCTTGAGTTCGAGTTAAATAAAGATATAGACATAGCAGCTCAAGATGTTCAGACAGCCATATCTACTGCCTTGAGAAATCTTCCATCAAATATGCCTACACCTCCAACCTATAGAAAAGTAAATCCAGCTGATATGCCCATACTCTATTTTGCAATTACCTCCTCAACAATGCCTCTTTATAGTCTTCATGAATATGCTGATACTTTATTAGCTCAAAATATTTCAATGGTTCAGGGCGTAGCACAGGTCCAAATCTTCGGTGCACAAAAATATGCTGTAAGAGTAAGGGTTGATCCTCAATTAATAGCAAGTAGAAGCATAGGTATAGATGAAGTTGAACAGGCAATTAAAAAAGGCAATGTTAAGCTCCCTACAGGAAGTTTATATGGAGATTATCAGGCTTTTACTATTGAATCAACAGGCCAATTACTGAAAGCAGAAAATTTTAATAATTTGATAGTTACTGAAAGAGGAGATTCTATAGTAAGAATTAAGGATATAGGCAAAGCTATTGACAGCGTTGAAAATGATAAGATTGCTGCATGGTTTGGGAGCAGCGGTAAACTTCAAAGAGCTATGGTTCTTGCCATATATCGTCAACCAGGTACAAATACAGTAGAAGTGGCTGATAATGTAAAAAAAAGAATTGAAGAGCTTAGCAAACAGATTCCTCCAGGAGTTTCATTAAATTTTCTATATGACCGTTCTGTCTCTATAAGAGAATCAGTTAGAGATGTTCAGTTTACCTTACTTTTTACTGTATTCCTTGTCGTACTTGTAATATTTATTTTTCTAAAAAAACTTTCAGCTACAATTATTCCATCCATTGCTTTGCCAATTTCAATAATTGGAACTTTTGCTGTTATGTATCTACTCGATTATAGTCTTGATAACATCTCTCTTATGGCATTAACTCTTTCCATAGGTTTTCTTGTAGATGATGCAATTGTTATGCTCGAGAATATAGTCCGTCATATTGAGAAAGGTGAAAAACCATTTGAGGCAGCTTTAAAAGGCTCAAGAGAGATAGGTTTTACGATTGTTTCAATGACTCTTTCACTGGTTGCTGTTTTTATTCCTGTCTTATTTATGGGAGGAATTGTCGGAAGGCTCTTTAAGGAATTTGCTGTAACAATATCTATTGCTATTTTAATATCTGGGTTGGTATCCCTCACTCTTACACCCATGATGTGTAGTAGATTTCTTAAAGTAGAAAATCAAAGACATGGCAAAATATATAATCTTTTAGAAAGATTTTTCCAATGGATGCTTGATATATATAAAGTAAGTTTAAGTTGGTCAATAAAACATGGCAAAATAATCATGATAGCCTCCTGTATTATCTTAATTTTAACCGTATTATTTTTTATTAAAATACCAACCGGTTTTCTTCCTAGTGAAGATAAGGGACAAATTTTTGTTGTAACAGAAGGTGCAGAAGATGTTTCTTTTGATGAAATGGTAAGGCATCAACTTGAACTTGCTAATATTATTTTAAAAGAGCCCTATGTAAGGGCATTCATGACATCTGTTGGTCCTGGCCCCACTTCTCCTGCTTCTAATGCAGGAAGAATGATGTTAAATCTTCAGCCTCGATCTGAAAGAGAGCATGTTGATAAGCTTATTGAACAATTAAGGCCTAAACTAATGTCTGTGCCAGGAATAAAAGCTTTTCCTCAAAATCCTCCCACAGTCAGAATAGGAGGAACACTTACAAAAAGTCTATATCAGTTTACTCTTTCAAGTTCAGATATGGATGAACTTTATTATCATGCTCAAACATTAGAATCTAAAATGAGAGAAATGCCCATTTTACAGGATGTTTCAAGTAATTTACAACTAAAAAATCCACAGCTAAATATAAATATTGATAGAGATAAAGCAGAATCCATAGGAGTTACAGCAGAGCAGATTGAAAATGCTCTTTGGAACGCATTTGGTAATAAATGGATCTCTACGATATATGCAACCAATAATCAGTATCAAGTTATACTTGAAGTAAGTCCAGAGTATCAAAAGGATCCCTCTGCTTTATCAATGCTCTATATACGTTCCTCTGAAGGAAAACTTTTACCACTAAATTCTGTTGTAAGCATTTCTCAGGGATTAGGTCCGCTAACTGTTAATCATACAGGACAGCTTCCTTCTGTTACAATTTCTTTTAATTTAAAACCTGATGTTTCATTGGGAGAAGCAATATCGGAAATACAAAAACTTGCTCGTTCAATTTTACCGCAGACAATAATGACAAGTTTTCAGGGATCTGCTCAAGCCTTTCAAGAATCCTTCCAGGGACTTTGGTTTTTACTTATAGTAGCAACTTTTGTTGTATATATAGTTCTCGGCATACTTTATGAAAGCTTTATACATCCACTCACAATTCTAACTGCTTTACCTTTCGCAGGTTTTGGAGCATTGATTACATTAATGCTTTTTGGTATGGAATTAAATGTTTATTCCTTTGTAGGGATTATAATGTTGATAGGGCTTGTTAAAAAGAATGGCATAATGATGATTGATTTTGCATTGGATGCTCAAAGAAAAGATAAAAAATCCTCTGAAGAAGCTATTTATAGTGCCTGTCTTATAAGATTTAGACCTATTATGATGACAACAATGGCAGCACTTTTTGGAGCCCTTCCCATTGCCTTAGGAATTGGTGCAGGAGGTGAGGTTCGTCAACCCCTTGGTATGGCAGTTGTGGGAGGATTGCTTTTTTCTCAGATGCTTACACTTTTTGTAACCCCTGTGTTTTATATTTATATGGATAAATTCCAAAATTGGATTCTTAAGAAAAAACAATAACTTTTAATTATAAAAAAATTTAAAATTGACTATACTTTTGTGGCAAATATAAAATTTTCATAAATAATCCCGAGGGTTTTAATTGAAAAAAATTTTTTTTATAGCCACATCTATAATCTTCGTTTGTTTAGTTGCATTAATAAAGATAGATGTAACATCCCTAATATTGACCCCAATTAAAAAAGAATTGAAAGAAATAACAGGTTTAGACATATCTATAAAAAACATATCGCTACATATTATACCTTTGCATATAGAGATTGAAAATTTGGAGTTTGTATCAAATAAAGATGATAGAGATAACTTTAACATAAAAAAAGTAAAATTATATTTTTCCATTTACGAAATTTTTAAAAAAGAGATAAATATCAAAAGGATTTTAATTTCAAATTCACAAGCTTCTTTAAATTACGAATTTTTAAAAGAATGCATTGATAATGTAGAAAACTATTTAAATAAACCTTCACCCATACCTTTTAAAGTTAAAATTCACTCATTTGAGATAGAAAATCTTACGGGCATTCTATATAAAGGTAATTTAGAGTTAAAATTAAATAATTTAAGAGTACGTTCAATTCTAAAGCCTGATCCTATTTTTAAGATTATATCAAACCTGAAAGTTAAATCTCCTGATTATCCTAATATTGATACTAATATTAAGGCTGATTTCAAGATTAAAGATGATAAGATAATTTTAAATGAACTAAAAATTTTTGATATATACTCTCTGATTAAAACAGATGGAAATTTAAATTATAGCAATTTTCTTGGAGAATTCTTCATAACCGGTAAAATATTTTTAAATTCTATCAAGAATTTTTTAGGAATCAAAGATAAGTTTTCAGGTGAAATCAATTTAGACGGTAAAATCTTATTTAAAAATGCCCAAAATTTATTAGACAAAATCTATTTAGATATAGATTTCGATGCTAAATTTTTTCTTCAAGAGTTTATGAAAATTTTAAAAGTATCTGAAAAATTAGAAGGTTACACTGAAATATTTAATGGTAAACTTAAAGGTCCTTTATCTAACATAAAAATAACAGCAGATGCTAAACAGAAAGACGGAAACATATTAGGAGTTAAAAATCAGACTGTCTCTACTGAGATTTTATATAGCAATGGTATTTTAGAATTTAAAAATGGCTATTTAACTATATACGGAGGGAAGGCAAAAGCATATGTCTGGATAACTCTTCCAAAAGTAACTGAACATTATGTGTTTGTAGAGGTTAAAAACATATCAAGTTATGGGATTTTTGAAATAATTAAATGGAATCCAGGTATTGCGGAAGGTGTTTTAGATGGCTGGCTATTATCACAGGGAAATGTTTTTGCACCTAAGGGTTCCTTTATTTATTTTCGTAAAGGAACCGTTCCAACAGACATTAGGGGTAAAATAAACACAATCACTGGTGAATTTGAATCAGATGGTGAAATCTATAAGTTTAGTTCATTAAACTTTCAACTGAACAATACCAATTTGAATGCTAACGGATTATTAGATGCAAAAAAAATGTTTTTGAACTTTAAATTTCAAGGAGAAACAAAAAATATAAATGAAATCTTGCTACCTTATCAAGATGCATTTAGCGGTGATACATATTTTAACGGTTCCCTTTATGGAAAAGTTGAAGACCCTGAAATAGATTTGAACTGTGCATCCAATACTTTGAAGATAGATTTAAACTCTCTTACAAACTTATTAGGTAAAGAACCATTGCTTATTAAAGATTTAAAGGGACATTTGAAGTATAGAAAAAATAATCTTATAGTGAGTTTTCATAATTCTGAAAACATTTCAATAAATGGCAATATTAATTTCCCAAGAGCAAAAAATCTGTTTGATTTTTCTATGCCCGATTATAATATCACCTTTACTCTGAAAGACCTGTTTGCTAAAGATTTATATATAGAAAAATTTAATAATTTTCTTATAGCTAAAATTAATTTATCAGGATATGTGAAGGGGCAAGGCATAATAGAAACTAAGGCAGAGATAGGGGATGTAATTTGGGGGAAAGAAAAAATAGTAGATAAAGTTAACGCTTCTTTAAAATATCAAAAAAATATTTTAAAAATAAATGAAGCGGTTATTATTCATAAC
>JAOAGB010000006.1 GCA_026415995.1 Thermodesulfovibrio sp.
AAAAGGTGGATTTGATATAGTAATTGGAAACCCACCCTATGTAAGGCAAGAAATAATTGCCCCACCCCTTGAAAACCAAAATAATTACAGCGCAGAGGAATGGAGAGAAATAAAAACTAAACATAAAGAAAAACTTATCTCTTCAGTTAAAAATATATGGAAGGATGTTAGAAAGATTGATAAAAAGAGTGACCTTTATGTGTATTTCTATTATCACGGCCTCTCGCTTTTAAAAGATAATGGAATCTTTTGTTTTATAAATTCTAATTCTTGGCTTGATGTTGGCTATGGTGCAGGACTTCAGGAATTCTTGTTAAAAAATATGAAGCCCATTTATATTATTGATAACCTAAAAAAGCGTTCCTTCAAACAGGCAGATGTAAATACTGTAATAGTTGTTATTCAAAAACCAAAAGAAAAATTACAAGACTTTACTATAAAATTTGTTGCTTTCAAAAAACCATTTGAAGAGGTTATCAATGCTGATGTAATAAAAAGAATGGAAAAAGCAACAGAGCCAATCTTTGATGATGAAGATTTCAGGATATTTCCAAAGACCAAAAAAGAACTTCTTCTTGAAGGTGTAGAGATTGATGAAGACAAGTCTCGGTTGGATTTAGATATTGGACCAGAAAATCTCCCATATATTGGCAACAAATGGGGGGGAAAATACCTAAGAGCACCAGAGATCTATTTTAAAATTCTGGAAAAAGGGAAGGGGAAATTGGTGAGACTTGGGGACATTGCAGAGGTAAGACGAGGTTTTACAACCGGAGCCAATGAGTTCTTTTACCTAAAACCAATTGGAATGACAGTAAAAGAAGTAGTTGAGATTGCAGAGAAAGATCGAGATGCTCTAATTCCTGTTCAAAATGGAGGTGGATGGCAAGGTGAGATTGAAGCAAAGTTTTTGAGGCCAGTTATAAAGAGCCCGAGGGAATTAAAGACCATAATTGTTAGACTTGAGGACTTAAATTATCTTGTATTTATGTGTCATAATTCTGAAAAAGAACTTAAAGGAACAAATGCATTAGGATATATAAAATGGGGTGAAAAACGAGGATTTCAAAACAGACCAACTTGCAAAGCAAGACCAAGATGGTGGGATTTGGGAGAATGGAAGATAAGTAAAAATATTTTACCAATGTTTGAAAATGAAAGGAAATATTGCTTTTATAACTCTATAAATGCTTATGTAGATGCGGCACTTTATTGGTGTTATTCAAGAGATATAGATGAAGCAAATTTGAACTTGGTTTTAAATAGTATGTTAATAGGACTTTGGAAAGAAATTTTATGTAGACCTCCGGAAGGCCTAGGAGCATTACAAATAAAAGTTTATCATTATTCAGAAATGCCAATACCAGAGCCAACATTGATGAAATTTAATTCTAAAATTTTCTCTACCTTTATAAATAAAGAAATTCCGTCTATATTCACCGAACTTGGTTTTGACCCCACAAAACCTATCCGTGAGCAAGAGCCAAATCCATTACCAGACCGAAAAGCACTTGATGATATTGTTTTTGATGCCCTCGGCTTAACCGAAGAAGAGCGCAAAGAGGTTTATTGGGCAGTTGCAGAACTTGTAAAAAATAGATTAGAAAAAGCAAGGAGTGTGTGAAAAATGAAAAAGAAAACTTTTGAAATTGAGATTAATCCAGAGATAATAAAATGGGCAAGAGAAACTTCAGGATGGACAGAAGAAGAAGTTGCAAAAAAGTTAAAAATCAGTTTAGAGAACTACAGAAAAATAGAAGGTGGAGAAAAAAAACCAACATATAAGCAGATTGAGATTCTTGCAGATTGTTTCAAACGTCCTGTAGCAACTTTCTTTCTACCAAAACCACCTGAAGAACCACCTATAGCTTCCTCATTTAGAATACTCCCAAAAACAGATATGACTTTTCACAAAGAATTACTGCTTGCCATAAGAAAAGCTCGAAATTACCAATCCAGTTTGAACGAACTACTTCCAAGTTTAGGAATTTCACCAGAACCAGATATTACAAAGAGAAAGTTAGAAGACGATCCATTAATAGTCGCCTCGGAAGAAAGAGAAAAACTTGGAATTTCTCTAGAAAGACAATTAAGTTGGAAAAATCCCTATTCTGCCTTCAATGAATGGAGGTCTGCAATTGAGAAGAAAGGGATATTCGTTTTCCAGTTTAAATTTCCGCTTGAGTCTGCAAGGGGCTTTTCATTATTAGATAAAAATCCACCAGTAATAGCCATTAATTCAACTGATAATATCTTGGCAAGAATATTTACTCTATTTCACGAATATGCTCATATCCTTTTAGGAATCACAGAAATTTATCAAGAAGAACTATACAGAGACCAACAAATAGAAAATTGGTGTGACACATTTGCCTCAGAGATATTGGTGCCAGAAAGTGTTCTTAAAAAGGATGAAGATTTCCAGAAATTCTCTATTTCAAAACAAATTCAACCTGACTTGTTGGAAAAACTCTCTCACAAGTTTAAGGTTAGTAAAAAAGCAATTTTGGCAAGACTAAGAACCCTTAATCTCATCACATTTGATGAGTACCAAGAACAATCTAAAAAGCTCGAACAGACTTACCAGTCCAAAAAAGAAGGATTTATAACCCCTGCCCAAAGGTGTATCCAGGAAAAAGGACCGTCTTTTATCTCCTATGTTTTGCAGAGCAAAGAAAAAGGAATTATAACAACTCATGATGTAATCAGACTGCTTTCTATTAAGCTTAAACATATAGAAAAAATTGAAGAGTTGATCTGGAAATAATGAACCAGTGTATTTACATTGGAGACACATCCTCTTTGATTGAAATGAAAAATAGATATCCACCAGATGTCTTTTCTCAACTATGGGAAAAGATGGATGAACTATATAACAATGGCAGATTGGTGGCGCCACTTGAAGTGAAAAAAGAAATAGAAAAAGGAGATGATGATTTGGTAAAATGGATAGAGAACAAAAAGAAAATGTTTATAAAACCAGACAAATTTCAAAGCAAAAAAGTAAAAGAAATTTTAAAAGATTTTCCATTCTTGGCTAAAGCTGAAGAGACAGGACTAAATGCAGATCCATGGATAATAGCTTTAGCTATTCAGGAAAAACAGAATATTCAAGAACAACTAAATTTTTATGAAAAAGAAGTTTTCATTCTAACAGAAGAATCAAAATCTAATCCCAAGAGAATCCCCTCCGTAGCTCAAAAATATGGAATCGAATGTGTCAACATAATCGAGCTTTTTAGGAAAGAAGGATGGAAGTTTTAAAAATAAAGCAGAAACCAAATCTTCTATTTGACCGAAAAGCGCTTGATGACATTGTCTTTGATGCTCTTGGCTTAACCGAACAAGAACGCAAAGAGGTTTATTGGGCAGTCGCAGAACTTGTGAAAAATAGACTTGAAAAAGCAAAAAGCGTGTGAAAAATAAGAAATAGAAGAAACCTAAAAAATTCGGGATTTTTGTCCTCTTTTTAAAGTATTTAAAAATCAACTTGATATTTTAAGTCATAACCTCATGACCGATTGGAACTTCGCTCATCGTCTTGCTAATCTTGACAACCATGGCAATGAAAAAATGGATCTAAATCATCTCGGTGAACAATGGCTTTATGTTAAAATTCAACGCATGCGAAATCTTCTGAAAATTGCCGAACCAGATGAAGCTCTTTATCGCGAGATCATGCTTTCGCTCGGCTATCCGAAAAATAAAA
>JAOAGB010000059.1 GCA_026415995.1 Thermodesulfovibrio sp.
AGAGCCCAAAGAACAACAGATGATGAAAAAAGTATCAATATAACCACTTTAACAGGTAAAGACGCATGAAGTAGTGCTTCCTTTATCATACAATTAAATTTATAAAATCCAGATTAGACAACCAAGTAATCTGAAGTTATAATTTTAATTTGAAGTTATAATTTCATCGGTTGGCTAAATTTTTTGATCGTATGCTGTAAAAATGATGAAGGAAGATAATACAAATTCTATCATAAATAAAATCCTTACAAAAATGCATTAATTTATCTCACTATGCCAGTTAATTATATCTCTCGGTAGGTTATTGAGCTCTTTTACTATACCTCCCAGCACAGTTTTATGAATTTTAGGTTCAAAGTTCTTTGGCATAAACTCAACCTTATTATTCACATATACTCCGTCGAGAAATAAGCTTGCAAGAAGTCTATTTTTAGAAGGCTTCTCATTGGTACCCCACTCACTTTCCCATTCATATGAACCGGACTTTTTACCTCTATCCGGTGTTACAAGAACATACTTTATTTTACGCATTAGTCTATAATAGACGGCATAGAAAAGAGTTTCTGTAAGTCTACCGTGCAGGCTGGTCTTACAACTTACTATACAGACAGGATAAGAGAATTCCTTTGAATATACCACAATATCAGTATCTCCAGGTGGTAGAAACTACCCCTATAATATACTTCAATACACAAGATCCTGTAAAGCTCCGTATTGATTGCCCTTGTGCTTTAGAGCTTCTACCTCATTATTACCCCCTAACTTGATAGTTTCTATATTATCATGGCCTTTCAGAGATTCAATTAAAAAATTGTAGATATAACTTTCCCAATCCTTACCACTTTTTGAAACATCTGATTACCTCCTTTTTATCTGATCCGGATTACTTTGTTGCAGATATAGTTCCTTTACAGTGCTCTGAATCCTTTGGTTTGCAATCTTACAATATTTCTCACTCATTTCTACTCTTATTGCTCTTCTGTTTAACTTCATTGCGGAAACAAGCGTGGTTCCGGAACCAACAAATGGATCAAGTATTAAGTCATCAATAAAAGAAAAGAGTTTTATACACCTTTTGGGAAGCTCCTTAGGGAACGCAGCCGGGTGCCCACATTTTTTTGCTCTCTCCCGAAAAACTCCACAATCCATTGGTTCATTGCACAAATTCATCTTTTGTTATATCAGATATACCTTTTCTTTTCTTTCTCCATGTTTTTTTATAGAGAACGACTATAACCTCAACTGGAGCTATGACATACGGAGCCGCGGCACTGGGCCATGACCCCCATGCAGTTCTTCTTGATATGTTTCCTTCGTTCCAAATTATAGTAGAATGGTATCTAAAGCCTATCCTCTTGGCTACATACAGAACGTCTGCATACACACTTTACTATTCACCCTTGTTTTTATCTAAGAGAATGTTAAAACAAATTCTACCATCTTCTTTAAGAAGTCTGTAAGCTTTTGAGAGCCATTTTTCTGTAAATGACAATTACTCCTCGTATTTCATCTTGTCTCTAAAATCTTCATATTCAATCCCAACATTATACGGCGGCGAGGTTATCAGAAGATCTATTGAATTCTCATCAAGTTCAACTCCTAAAAAGTCCCCACATATAAGTTTTATACGATCGTTCAAAAAGGTATAATTCATATTATAAAGTATTAGTCAATCAATAAAAAGTTAAAGATTTTTTATAACATAAAATCACTCTCTGTTTAAAATTACGATTCATTTCTTCGCTAAAATTAAGCCCCAAGAGAATTTCTCAAAGATTTTCTCCACAAATTGAAAAGTTCCGAGATTTTGAAAGAAAAAAGACCTTCAACTTCAAATATGTCATCATCAACTGTCTCACCTATTACCTGAAAAGTTATAGAATTCTTTGAACATAAAGATAAAAAATCCTGTAGTTTGTTTTTCTCAATAGAAACAATGTATAGAGGAAAAGCTTCTGAAAATATATAAAAATCCCACCTATCTTTTATAAAGTTCTTTGAAACTTTAAGTCCGCACAAATCTTTGCCAGAAAACTTACCAAACACAGCACTTTCAAACAGAGCTAGTACCAAACCTCCATCTGATACATCATGACAAGAAGAAACAATCTTGTTCTTGTTTATAAATCTCACAAAATTCATGAGCTTTTTCTCAAGCTCAAAATTCGGCTCAGGAATTTTACCGCCAACCTTCTCAAAATTTACATACAGATAAGCGCTCGCAGAGATCATAGGATAAATATCACCAATAGCAATAACAAATCTTCCGGGTTCAAAGTACGGTTTCTGAGGTTCAGAGAAAGGAAAAATTTCACCTATGGTT
>JAOAGB010000053.1 GCA_026415995.1 Thermodesulfovibrio sp.
CTTAGAAATGTGTGCATGTCCTTCTGCCGGTTCTTGTCAAGGAATGTACACAGCAAATACAATGGCATGTGTAACGGAAGCTCTCGGAATGAGTCTGCCTGGTGTAGCTGCTACCCCTGCTGTAATGAGCGAAAAAAGAAGACTTGCCTTTGAAACTGGCTATAAAGTTGTTGAGCTTGTAAAAAAGCAGATAACTCCTCAAAAAATATTAACAAAGGAAGCCTTTTATAATGCCATAACTATTGACATGGCCCTTGGAGGCTCAACAAATACAGTTCTTCATATAAAAGCAATTGCAAAAGAAGCTGGAATTGATTTGCCCCTTGAAATATTTGATGAAATAAGTAAAAAAACGCCACATATTGTAAATATAATACCTTCCGGTGAACATTACATGGAAGACCTATATATAGCAGGCGGTATTCCGGCAGTATTGAATAGATTTAAAGATAAAATATATTCAAACTTAACAGTTTCTGGTTATGATATTAAAGATATTGCCAAAAAATCAGAAATTTACGATGAAGATGTTATTCGTCCTCTTAAAAAGGCTTATCATAAAGAAGGTGGAATAGCTATTCTTAAAGGAAATCTTGCACCTGATGGAGCAGTGGTAAAACAAACTGCTGTGTCACCAAAAATGTTAAGATTCGAAGGAATTGCTAAGTGCTTCAATTCAGAAGAAGATGCTATGAAAGCAATATTGAATGGAGAAATTAATAGGGGTGATGTATTGATAATAAGATATGAAGGACCTGCTGGCGGACCTGGAATGAGAGAAATGCTTTCACCTACTTCAGCAATTACAGGCATGGGACTTAATGAATCCGTTGCTTTAATAACAGATGGTAGATTTTCTGGTGGCACAAGAGGTCCATGTATCGGACATGTATCTCCTGAAGCTGCAAAAGGAGGACCTATTGCTATTGTGAAGGATGGAGATAAAATTCTTATTGATATACCTAAAAGAAAGCTTGAATTATTAATTTCAAAATCAGAGTTCAATAAGAGAATTAAGAATTGGAAACCTATTAAACCTAAGGTTGAAAGTGGATATCTAAGTAGATATAGCAGAATGGTCAGTTCTGCCGATAAAGGTGCAATAATGGAATGAAAATAGGCATTGTTCAATTAGACATAGTTTGGGAGAAAAAAGAACAAAATTTTCTTAAAGTACAAAAATTAATTAATAAAAAAAAAGATTGTGACATAATTATTTTGCCTGAAATGTTTAATACAGGATTCTCAATGAATCCAAATTTAGCTGAAGATAAAGGAGGTAAGACAGAACAATTCCTCTCTGAGCTTGCCTCCTCCTTAAAAACTTATATTCTCGCAGGTTATACCATAAAGTCAGATGGTAAATTAAGAAATGTAGCTAATCTTTTCTCAAAAAATGGTGAAATAATTTCTACTTATACAAAAATTCATCTTTTTAGTCTCTTAGAAGAAAATAAAATCTTTGAGAGGGGAAAATTACCAACTATTTTTTATATAAACAAAATTCCTTGTAGCGTCTTTATATGTTATGATTTAAGATTTCCAGAACTTTTCAGATTTGTTTCTAAAAAAGTATATGTTATATTTGTCATTGCAAACTGGCCTGCCTCTCGTGCTGAACACTGGAGAAGTCTTTTACGAGCAAGAGCCATAGAAAATCAACTTTATATTATTGGTATTAACAGAGTTGGTTTTGATGGAAATGGAATACTTTATATGGGTAACTCTTTAGTATTTGACCCATGGGGGGAAAAAGTTGTAGAAGCAGGTGAAAAAGAACAGTTTATAGATTGTGTTTTGAACATTAAATATGTCAAAGAAATAAGAAAAAAGTATCCATTTTTAAGTGATTCTAAATTTATAACAAACACTTTATCTAAACAACCTTTTTAAAGGCTTCAACAACTTCAGAATCAAATAATTCTCCTGCTTTTGATGTTATAAAAGTTATAGCAACATCTTTATCAAAATGAAGTCTATGAGGTCTGTCAGAGGTTAAAGCAGTATAAACATCACTTACTGCTATAATCTTTGCCACAAAGGGAATATTTTTACTTATACCTCTAAGATATCCTTGTCCATTGAGTCTTTCATGATGGAATCCTATTGCCTGTTTTAAAATATCATTACTCGCCCCAGAAGAAATCTTTTCAAATAAAACTTCACCCCACAAAGCATGAAGTTGAAAAATCTTAATTTTTTGATCATTAAAATTTCTGTCAGAAAATAATATGCTTGCTGGGATACAAATTTTACCAATATCATGAATAAACCCTGCCAGCTTAATATCTTCACTTTTTTCATCAAGCATGGTAGCAATCCTATTACTCATTTCAGCTACGGTAGTAGAATGTTGTTTTATAACTGCTCTTTCACTTTCGGTTTCTGCATTCTCTATTATTCCTTTAACAGCTGTTATCAAGCCAGCAGATTCTTTTACAATTAACATTTTCCTAAGAAAGTAAAAAACATCATCTGATATGCAATACAATAAAATCCTGTGAGCAGCAAGCTTCATCGCAAGAGATGAAAATTCTTCAATATCCTGATAAAATCTACGAGTAAAATAAATTGTGAAATAATTTGCTCTATCCTTTATGCTATAAAGGGCTTCATAATTATAATCTTCACTTTCAAAAATCCATATATCTGGATTTTTGAAGTCTCTCTGAAAACTTATTTCAAGTCCTGGTATACGGATATTTCTTAGAGATATTAGATTTCTATTATCTAAATCCCAATTTACTGTAAGATTAGAGCCTCTTTGAAACCTTTTTTCCACATTTTTAGTATATAAAATAAATTATCTTTTTGACTAATTTTATTAAAAAACTTGTCTAATAAAAATATTGATGCATTAAAGATAGCTGCTTATATCTCTTTCTTTCTTCTATCCGTAACTGTTTCTCCTCCAATACCCCAATTATCAGTATCAACTTCATCAATAATAATAACTGTAGTTTGAGGATTTTTTCCTAAAAGATTATGAAGTAATTCTGTTACTCCTTTAATCAATGCTGATTTTTTCTCAGGCGTTAGTCCCTCTTTGGTAATTTTGATATTTACATATGGCATAAAAAAGCTCCTCGGTCAACTTATATGTTAAGAAAATCAAATTTTACTACTTGGGCATATATCATTAAGTGGACATTCTTTGTGTTTAGGTTTTTTAGCTATACAAATTTCTCTACCAAGCATTATTAATAAATGGCTTAATCTACCCCATTCATTTTGAGGAGTTATTTTCATTAAATCCTGTTCTATCTTCTCTGGATCAGTATTATCAGTTAAGCCTAAAAGTTTAGAAATTCTTTTTACATGAGTATCTACTGCAATACCTTCATTTATTCCAAAAGCATTCCATAAAACTATATTAGCTGTTTTTCTTCCAACTCCTGGTAATTTTACCAAATCCTCCATTTTAGCAGGAACTTCACCATTAAATTTCTCAATTATTGCTTTTGCGAGATTTTTAATAAAGGATGCTTTATTCTTATAAAAATTTATAGACCTAATATCATTCTGTAATTCTTCAATTGATACTTTAGCGTAATCTTCCACTTTTTTATATTTTTTAAAAAGCATTTCTGTTACTCTGTTAACGCTTACATCTGTAGCCTGAGCTGAAAGAATAGTTGCGATCAGCAAATCAAGGGGCGTTTTAAAATTAAGAGCAGTTTTAACCTTAGGATATCTCTTATCTAATCTTTTAATTATCTCTAATACCTTTTCTTCTTTAGTCATTTTATTATATCTTTTCTACTTTTTCAGCTTTCATAAC
>JAOAGB010000005.1 GCA_026415995.1 Thermodesulfovibrio sp.
ATTTGGAATCTGTCTGGGACATCAATTAATCGGACTTGCTTTAGGAGGAAGAACATATAAATTAAAGTTTGGACATCATGGAGGAAATCATCCTGTCAAAGATCTTAAAACTGAAAGGATTTCAATAACAGCCCAAAATCATAACTACTGTGTTGATATTAGCAGTTTAAAGGGACAGGTAAGATTAACCCATAAAAACCTCTATGACGGAACTGAAGAGGGCATGGAACATGTGGAATACCCTATTTTCTCTGTACAACACCACCCAGAGGCAGGACCTGGCCCAAACGATGCACTTGATGTATTTGAAAGATTTAGAGAAATTGTAAGAGACTATGAAAAAATTTAAATTGCCTTTTAACTATTTTAAAAAAGACATTAATACCCTAAATAAAAGGGTAAAACTAAAAGGATTGGAGGAACTTTTAGGATAATATGCCAAAGAGAACAGATATTAAAAAAATATTAATAATAGGTTCAGGACCAATAATAATTGGACAAGCCTGTGAGTTTGACTATTCCGGTGCTCAAGCCTGTAAAGCTCTAAAACAGGAGGGCTATCAAGTAGTGCTGGTAAATTCAAATCCTGCTACCATAATGACAGACCCTTCAATGGCAGATGCTACCTATATTGAACCTTTAACTGCTGAAATTCTTGAACTAATCATAAAAAAGGAAAGACCGGATGCACTGCTACCTACCCTTGGAGGGCAGACAGCACTTAATCTTGCCGTTGAACTCGGACAGTCTGGCGTTCTTGATAAGTACTCTGTAGAACTTGTTGGTGCTAATATTAATGCCATAAAAAAAGCAGAAGACAGACAACTTTTTAAAGATGCCATGGCAAAAATAGGACTTGACCTGCCCCGTTCATCGGCTGTTAATAGCCTTAAAGAAGGTCTTGAGGCAATTGAGTGGATTGGCTTTCCTGCCATACTTAGACCAGCCTTCACCTTGGGAGGTACAGGAGGAGGCATAGCCTACAACATTGAGGAGTATAAAGAACTTTTGGATAGAGGACTAAAACTAAGTCCTGTAAGTCAAGTACTAGTAGAGGAGAGTTTACTTGGTTGGAAAGAATTTGAACTTGAGGTTATGCGTGACAGAGCAGATAATGTGGTTATAGTCTGCTCTATTGAGAACTTTGACCCAATGGGAGTTCATACAGGAGACTCTATTACAGTAGCACCTGTGCAGACACTTACAGATAGAGAATATCAAATAATGCGTGACAGTGCCATAAAAGCCATAAGAGAAATAGGTGTTGATACAGGCGGAAGTAATATTCAGTTTGCAGTAAATCCTAAGAATGGAAGAATGGTAATAATTGAAATGAATCCAAGGGTATCCCGCAGTTCTGCTTTGGCAAGTAAAGCAACCGGGTTTCCGATTGCTAAGATTGCTGCAAAACTTGCGGTAGGATACACTCTTGAGGAAATTCCCAATGACATAACAAAGGTAACTCCTGCCAGCTTTGAACCAACACTTGATTATGTGGTAGTAAAGATACCAAGGTTTACCTTTGAAAAATTTCCAGAGGCAAATCCTGTTCTTACAACTCAGATGAAATCTGTAGGAGAAGTAATGGCAATTGGAAGAACTTTTAAAGAAGCCCTTGGTAAGGCAATTAGATCTCTGGAGATAGGTTTATACGGCTTTGAAGAAATAGAGGCATCTACAGATGAGATAAGATGGCGACTTAAAAATCCAAATGCAGAGCGCTTATTGTATATAGGAGAAGCAATCCGTAGAGGTTTCAGTATAGATGAGATATATGAACTGAGCGGAATTGACCCTTGGTTTTTAAATAATATAAAGGATGTTATTGAAATTGAAGAGAATATAAGATTTTCTAAAAACTTGAAGATTCAAGAATCCGAATTAAAAGACCTGCTCTTAAATGCTAAGCAAAACGGTCTTTCTGATAGAAGAATCGCGGTTTTAATGGGTAAAAAAGAGGATGATATAAGAATGTTAAGGAAGGATTACGGAATTACCCCAGTTTATAAACTCGTTGATACTTGTGCTGCTGAGTTTGTTGCCTATACTCCTTACATGTATTCAAGTTATGAGAGAGAACATTATTCCATAAACTCTGATGCCTGTTATGACTCTGATGCTCCACCTACTGAAAATAAAAATAAAGTAATTATTCTTGGTTCTGGTCCAAATAGAATTGGTCAGGGAATTGAATTTGACTACTGCTGTGTCCATTCAGTTTTTGGCTTAAGAGAACTGGGCTATGAAACTATAATGATAAACTGCAATCCTGAAACAGTAAGTACAGACTATGACACATCTGACAGGTTGTATTTTGAGCCTTTAACTCTTGAGGATGTTTTACACATAGTAGAAAGAGAAAAACCTATAGGAGTAATACTGCAATTTGGAGGACAAACTCCTCTTAAACTTGCAAAAGCTTTAGAGGCTCGTGGAGTCAATATTCTTGGCACGAAAGCAGATGCAATTGATAGAGCTGAAGACAGAAAACGCTTTAAAGAACTTGTTGACAAGTTAAATTTAAAACAGCCTCCAAGCGGAACAGCAACTTCTCTTGAGGAAGCATTAAAAATAGCAGATAAACTCGGATATCCCATTCTTGTAAGACCTTCCTATGTTTTAGGTGGAAGGGCAATGGAGATCGTCTATGATGAAGAATCATTACGTAGATATATGAGAGAGGCAGTGAAAGCCTCTGAAGACCATCCTGTACTAATTGACAGGTATCTTGAGGATGCCATTGAAGTGGATGTGGATGCTATTTCAGACGGAATCGATGTAATTGTTGCAGGAATAATGCAACACATTGAGGAAGCAGGAATTCATTCTGGAGACAGTGCCTGTTCTCTACCTCCCTATTCACTTTCTGATGAAATTATACAAAAAATTAAAGAGGAAACTATAGCAATTGCAAAAGAATTAGAAGTTAGAGGACTTATGAATGTTCAGTATGCCATTAAGGACTCCGAAGTATATGTTCTTGAAGTGAATCCTCGTGCATCAAGAACAATTCCTTATGTAAGTAAAACAATAGGTGTGCCACTTGCTCAACTGGCCTCAAAGATAATGGTAGGCAAAACCTTAAAAGAACTCGGACTAACGAATGATATTAAACTGCCCTATGTGACAGTAAAAGAGGCTATATTCCCCTTTGACAAATTCCCTGAGGTGGACATCATTCTTGGTCCTGAAATGAAATCAACAGGAGAAGTTATGGGAATTGATGAGGATTTTGGACTTGCCTATGCTAAAGCCCAGATGAGTGCAATGGGTAAGATTCCACTAAATGGTAGAGTTTTTATAAGTGTAAAGGATAAAGATAAAGCACAAGTTTATCCAATTGCTAAAGACTTCATAGAAATGGGTTTTACAGTTATAGCTACCAATGGAACTGCTAAGTTTCTTATAGAGAGAGGTTTAAATGTGGAGAGAATAAATAAACTTCAGGAAGGAAGACCCCATGTTCTTGATTTAATTAAAAACAAACAGATTAACTTCATCATAAACACAGTCTTTGGGAAACAGGCTCAGAGAGATTCAATGTATATAAGAAGGGGAGCGCTTCAATACAAAATTCCCTATACAACAACAATTTCAGGAGCAAGTGCAATTGTTAAAGCCATCAAAAGACTAAAAGAACATCCTGTAGGTATAAAACCTATTCAGGAATATCATAGGGAGGTGCATGAGTGATTAAAAGGGCACTAATAAGTGTATCGGACAAAAGGGGTGTTGTTGAGTTTGCAAAAGAACTTAGCAAATTAAAAGTAGAGATTCTCTCAACAGGAGGAACAGCCAAACTTTTGAGGGAATCAGGAATTAATGTGATAGATGTTTCCAATTATACAGGCTTTCCTGAAATCATGGATGGTAGAGTCAAAACCCTTCATCCTCTTGTACACGGAGGCATACTGGCAAGAAGAGACAACAAAGGTGATGTTGAAGCAATGGAAAAACTTGGCATAAAACCTATAGATTTAGTGGCCGTTAATTTATATCCCTTTGAGGTAACAGTTAAAAAAGAAGGAATAAGCCTTGAAGAAGCCATTGAAAACATTGATATTGGTGGTCCTACACTTCTAAGAGCATCTGCAAAAAACTATAAGGATGTGATTGTTATTGTAGACCCTGATGATTATACCTCTATTATTGAAGACCTTAAAAAAGATGCGGTATCTACTGAAAGAAGATTTGAACTTGCTAAGAAAGTTTTTGCTCACACAGCAAGATACGATGCAGTAATCGCAGAGTATTTTGATAAAATCACTCCTTCAGGCTTTTGTCAAAACTGGACACTTCCTCTCAAAATGATTAGAACTCTCAGATATGGAGAAAATCCTCATCAGCAAGCAGCCCTTTATGCTATAAATGAAACACCTTCATTAATAGAGGCAGAAGTATTACAAGGCAAAGAGATGTCATTTAATAACTATCTTGATGCCCATTCAGCAGTGCTTTTAGCTGCTGAGTTTAATGAACCCGTATGTGTTATTGTAAAACATAATAATCCTTGTGGAGTTGCTATTGGAGAAACCCTTCATGATTCATATAAAAAGGCATTTGCATGTGATCCCATTAGTGCCTTTGGCGGTATCATTGCCTTTAACAGAATTGTTGATAAAAAAACTGCTGAAGAAGTAATTCTTACATTTTATGAGGTAATTATAGCTCCTGATTTTGAAAAGGAAGCATTAGAAGTTTTTAGTAATAAGAAAAATTTAAGAATTCTCAGATTTCCCTCCCTAAAAGAAAAAATAGAACCTTCAGGCTTGGACCTAAAAAGAATACTCGGCGGATTCATTGTTCAACAGTGGGACAAGATTGATGATGAGTTTGCTCAATCTAAGGTGGTGACTAAAAGAAAACCAACAGATGAGGAGTGGCAGGCACTTAAATTTGCATGGAAAGTCTGTAAACATGTAAAATCTAATGCTATTGTCTATGCCACAGAGGACAGAACAGTAGGACTTGGAATTGGACAGACGAGCAGAGTTTTTTCCGCTAAAATAGGAGCAATGCATGCTTTAAGTCCTCTTAAGAACACTGTAGTTGCCTCCGATGGGTTCTTCCCTTTCAGAGACAATATTGATGTGCTGGCAAAAAATGGTATTTCCGCAATAATTCAGCCTGGTGGCTCGGTCCGGGATCAAGAAGTCATTGATGCAGCAGACCAATACGGCATGGCAATGGTCTTAACAGGCATAAGACATTTTAGGCACTAAAATGAGATCGTTCAAGGAAATAAAGGCAAACTATTATTTCACAAAGGACGATGAAAGAAGGCTTGTTGAATTAAAGCTAATAATGGAAAGAAGAGCTGATAGAGCTGTTGAAGCCCTCTATCAGTGGATTAACTCTACAGAGTCTGCTAAAAGAGTTTTCAGGAATGAATCTCTTATAAAACATGTAATGAAACTCGTCCGTATCTGGTTTATAAATCTTTTCTCTGGTAAATATGACAATTATTTCTATGATAGTCTGATAAGAATAGGACAGAGACATGAAAAAGTTGGTGTAGAACCACATTTCATGACAAGGGCTATTAACATAATTAGAAACACCACTGTAGATATTATATGTGAAGAGATAGAACTTCCTGATGAGAGAGAAAAATATATAATATCCGTAAACAAGATACTTGATATTAATCTTGACATAATTATTTCTGCCTATCTTGAGGAGGAAGTTAGAGGATACTCAGCAGCCTATAAAGTAAGAGGTAAGATAGTCAAATTTGGAGAAATTTTTGCACAACTGACAAGCATAGCACTCATAATGGGATTAATTTTCCTCACAGGAGCTGTTATATACCTATGTGGTAGAGATATCTATGAAATTTTCACCGGAAAACTTGAACAAACCATTGTAACAGCTCTTGGTTCAGTATTAATTTTATGGGTAATGTTAGAACTTATCAATACTGAAATAGCTCATATGCGAGGAGGTAAATTTAAAATCAGTGTTTTTGTTGGTGTTGCCCTTGTAACCACAATAAGAGAAGTTATGATAGCTACTTTAAAACATGAAAGCATAGAGTTTATTGGCGCTCTCGTAGCATCTGTTCTTGTGATAGGTATTATATATTGGTTAGTTAAAAAGACAGAGGAGGATAGAAGATGAAAATTCTTGTGATAGGTTCAGGAGGCAGAGAACATGCAATAGTATGGAAACTTGCCCAATCCAGAGTGGTTGATAAAATCTATTGTGCTCCAGGAAATGCTGGTATATCTGATATTGCTGAATGTATTGAGGTAGAAAGTAAAAACTTATCAAGTCTTTTGGATTTTGTTAAATATGAATGGATCGACCTTACAGTAGTAGGACCAGAAGACCCCCTTGCTCAAGGAATAGTTGATATTTTTCAAAAAGAGGGAAGGAAAATTATAGGGCCTACAAAGGCAGCAGCTCAATTGGAAAGTAGTAAAGTCTTTGCTAAGGATTTCATGAAAAGACATAAAATACCTTCTGCAGAATATAAAGTTTTTACTTCTTATACGCATGCAGAAGAATATATAAGACTTAAGGGTGTTCCTATTGTTGTAAAAGCAGATGGACTTGCTGCAGGAAAGGGAGTTTTTGTATGTCAAACCTATGAAGAGGCTACTGATGCTCTAAAATTAATTATGAAAGAAAAAATCTTTGGCTCTGCAGGTGATAGAGTTATAGTAGAACAGTGCCTTCAAGGTAAAGAAGTCTCTTATCTTGTTTTTACTGACGGTAAAAGCATAATTCCAATGGTTACTTCTAAAGACCATAAAAGACTTTTGGACAATGACGAAGGACCAAACACTGGAGGTATGGGAACTTTTAGCCCAAATCCTATTATTACACCGGAACTTGAAATAGAGATTCTTGAAACAGTAATAAAACCAACGATTCAGGGGTTGAAGCAAGAGGGGATAGTTTATAAAGGTATACTATATGCTGGGCTTATGATAGTGAATAATAAACCCTATGTACTTGAGTTTAACTGTAGATTTGGAGACCCTGAAACTCAAGTGATTTTACCTCGTCTTGAAACAGATTTGGTAGATATTTTTATGGCTATTGCTGAGCAAAGATTGAATAAAATAGAAGTTAGATGGAAAACAGATGCCTCTCTTTGTGTAATTTTAGCATCAGAGGGTTATCCAGGAAAATATAAAAAAGGTATACCTATTTCAGGACTTGACATGATTAGAGGATTAAAGGATATAACCATTTTCCATGCAGGCACTAAATTTAATGAAAAAGGACAAATAGTGACAAATGGAGGAAGAGTTTTAGGAATAACTGCTTTAGGGAAAGACATAAAGGAAGCAAGGCAAAAAGCATATGGTGCAATAGAATTAATTAACTTTTCAGGGATGCATTACAGAAAAGACATTGGTTTAAATATCTAAAAATTTTTTAAAATAAAATATTGCGAGAGTGGCGGAATGGCAGACGCGCTGGACTTAGAATCCAGTAGGGAAACCTGTGAGGGTTCAAATCCCTCCTCTCGCATTTAACTGTCGGAAATTTTGACTCATTGAGGTATTTTTTGCCTACCTTTTGACATCCTTAGTCATGCTCCCCTTTGAAATTAAAAGGCAATTCATTGGCATAACTATTGCTTTAAATACCTTAAAAATATTTTAAAGGAGGTAAAAATGAATCCCAAAAGTATATCACTTAATTTATCTAAAAATGTCAATAAATTCTTTGCCATTAATACTCTTATGGCAATTGGAGCTTTAATGTTAATACTATTTATGACGGGACATGAACAAAAAGAACTGATTATTGCTATATCACTAATTAGTTTAGGAATTATTGCCACCAATTTCTTCATAACAAAGGTTATCAAACAAAAAATGGATAAATTAATAAGGCAGTCTTTTGAAAAAGTAGAATCACAACTTTATTTTGACGAATTAACCTCTGTATACAACAGAACAACTGGTATGAGTAGATTGATGGAAGAAATGACTCGTTCCAAAAGAACAGGGAAACCTCTGTCAATTGCTATTTTAGACATTGATAATTTTAAGAAAATAAATGACAAATATGGACATCTCGTAGGAGATAAGGTATTAAATCATGTTGCTACAAATATTAAAAATTCCTTGAGAGGATGCGATGTTGTTGCAAGATATGGAGGAGAAGAATTTCTAATAATATTAGCAGAAACTGATGAAATACACGCCATTGCAGCACTTGAAAGAGTAAGAAATCAGATTGCCAAAAAGGCAATAAAAGTTGGCAACGAAAGGCTATATGTTACTGTAAGTATAGGAGTAACGGAAATTGAACCAGATGAAGACCCTATTGCATCCATTGAAAAGGCGGATTTAGCATTATATCAGGCAAAAAGAAACGGTAAAAACAAGGTGGAACTATTTTTAAAATATACAAAAAATAGAAATTAGGCAATGGTAAAGTTATCTATTTTATTTTTCCAGAATTCTTCTAATTTTGCTCTTAGCAGTGGAAAGCTCTTTAAATGAGGGTCTTTCCTTAAAATTAATTCTGCCTCTTGTCTTGCTATTTCAAGAATTTCCTTGTCTCTAATGATATTGGCTGATTTTAAATCAGGCATGCCAGATTGTTTCGTTCCAAAAAGTTCTCCCGGACCTCTAATATTTAAATCTTCCTCTGCTATTTTAAAACCATCATTAAAGTTTACCATTGCATTTAATCTAAGCTTTGCCTCTTCCGTAAGTTTATAGGGAATTAAAATACATTTAGATGGTCTCATTCCCCTACCTACTCTACCTCTTAATTGATGAAGTTGAGCCAAGCCAAATCTTTCAGCATTAGTTATTATCATGAGGGAAGCATTTGGAACATCAACACCTACTTCAATAACTGTTGTGGATACAAGAATTTTTATTTCTCCCTTTCTAAATGCTTTCATGGTTTCATCTCTTTGTTTAGCAGGCATTTTCCCATGTATCAGGCCAATACTATATTGAGGGAACATTTTCTGTAAAACCTCGTATCCCTTCGTTGCATTTTTCAAATCAAGGACTTCAGATTCCTCTATGAGAGGATAAACTACATATACCTGCCCTCCATTTTTTATTTCTTCTTCTATCATTTTATAGGCTATTTTTTTATTTTCAGGGGCTATAACTTCTGTTATAATAGGCTTTCTTCCTGATGGAAGTTCATCAATTATGGAATAATCAAGGTCTCCGTAAATTGTTAATGCCAATGTCCTCGGTATTGGCGTTGCAGTCATTACAAGAGTATCAGGATTAATACCTTTTTTCTTTAGAAGATATCTTTGCATTACACCAAATCTGTGTTGTTCATCTATTATTACTAAGCCAAGATTTTTAAATCTTACATATTCCTGAATAAGTGCATGAGTTCCGACCACTATATCAGCAGCTCCTGAAGATATAGTATGGGTATATTTATCATATTCTGAAGTATGAATAACAGTATTTACCTTTAAACCTCTCAAAAGAGATGTTATATTAAAAAAATGTTGTTCTGCTAAAATTTCTGTTGGTGCCATTAGCGCTGCCTGATATCCAGACTCTACAGCAGCCAGCATTGCTATTAAGGCAACAACTGTTTTTCCAGAACCAACATCGCCCTGCAAAAGTCTGTTCATTGGAACAGGCTTTCTCATATCGTTAAGAATTTCATCTATAACTCTTTTTTGAGCTCTTGTCAGTTTAAATGGCAGTTTATCTATAAATTCATTAATTAGTTTACCGTTGCCACTAATAGATATTCCTTTTTCGTTTAGCCTATAATTTTTTGTAAGAATAATTCCCAGTTGAAGTAAAAAAAGCTCATCAAAGACTATTCTTCTATGATATGGCGTATTTCTTTCATTTAAATCTCCTATGTCTATATCTGTTGGTGGAAAATGGACATTAAAAATGGCTTCTGACAGTGTTGGTAATTTTAGTTTTTTTATTAATTCCTCAGGAAGATAATCATCTAAATAAGTTTTTGAATATTCTAATGCAGATTTTATAATACCTTGGAGCTGTTTCTGCGATAATCCATCGGTTAAGCCGTAAATAGGCAAAATCTCCGCTTTTTTCTCATTAATATCCCCTTCAACAATTTCGAAGTCAGGATTTAATATCTCAAAAGAATGCCCTCGGAAGTCTAACTGTATTTTACCAAATACTTTTATTTCTGTTTTGATTTTAAGAATCTTTCTTAAATAGCCCTGATTGAACCATTTAGCCCTAAGAAAGCCTGTTCCATCAGATATTATTGCCTCTAATATTTTTAAACCACTTCTTGGGATAATTTCATTAACTTGAACGATTTTACCTTGAATATTTACGAAATCACCGGGTTGTATTTCATAGATTAATTTTTTATTGCGTCGGTCTTCGTAATGATTTGGAAAATAATAGATGGCATCACTAATACTATTTATTCCTAACTTATGAAGAAGTATTGATTTTTTAGGTCCTACACCTTTTAAGTATTGTATAGGAAGTTGTAATCCCTTGTTTTGCATTAATGTCAGGCATTATCTTCTTGCTGAAAGCCTTCTCTAAAGGTTCTGTTAGCCTCTTTTATTCTTATTTGTGAATACTCAGATTCACTTAAGACATCTATATTCCAACCTGTAAGTTTTGATGCTAATCTGACATTTTGACCTCTCTTACCTATGGCTAAAGAGAGTTGTTCGTTCTCTACAACCACTATTGCTGTTTTTTCAGATTCATTTATTCCTACTTTAAGGACTGTCGCAGGAGTTAAAGCTTTAGCAATAAAAATACTCGGGTCTTCGCTATAGGGTATTATATCTATTCTTTCACCTTTTAATTCTCTAACAACAGACTGAACTCTTGTTCCTTTCATACCGACACAAGCTCCCACGGGATCAACGGAAGAATCCTTTGAATATACAGCAATCTTTGTTCTTTCTCCTGGGTCTCTTGCAATATTTTTAATTTTAACGATACCATCTTGAATCTCTGGTACCTCAAGAGTAAATAATCCTATCACAAATTGAGGATGAGTTCTTGATACTTTTATGATTGGTTCTTTTGAAGTTTGTTTTACTTCATAGATATAGGCTTTAATAATATCGCCACGTTTTAAATTATCCTGAGGTAATATCTCCTTTTCTGGTAATATAACTTCAGCCTTGCCAACTAAAATATAAAAGTTACCCTTTTCTTTTCTTAATACTGTTCCGCTCACAACAGTTCCTACTTTATCTTTAAATTCCTCATAAATTACTGAACGCTCAATATCTCTTATTTTCTGAAAAAGTACATGCTTCGCTGTTTGGACAGCTATTCTACCAAAATCCTGAATTGAAAGTGGAATCTCAACTGTGTCTCCTATACCCTTATTTTCAAACTTCTCTTTCACTTCCGCAAAGGATATCTCAGAAGCAGGATCAGATACTTCTTCCACAACCTTTTTTATTTCAAAAATATTTATATCAAATGTTTGAGGATCAATTTTTAGCTTTATTGTTGACTTATTACCATATTTTTTTCTGATAGCTGAAATAAGAGCTGTTTCGAGTAACTCTATTACAGCATCTTTATTGATGCCTCTTTCTCTCATTATTTGCTCTGTTAAAATCTTTAACTCTTTTCCCATGATTTTTATCCTAAATAAATTTGTGCTTTCAAAATTTTATCTAAAGGTATAAATAAAAGTTCTCCTTTATCTGACCTCTTAATCCCTTTTATTTTACTTTCCTGAATTTCTATTCTAACCCAATCATCTCCTACATCTATAATTTTACCTATAAAAAAAGTCTTTTCAGAAATTTTTTCTTTCGTCGTAATTTTTATATTTCTACCTAAGTTTCTTAAAAAGTCTTTTTTACTTTTAAGCGGCCTGTCCAATCCAGGTGAAGAAACTTCAAGTATGTAAGAACCTTTAATGGGATCTTCTACATCAAGTATTGCCTCTAAAGAACGTGAAAATGTCTCGCAATCCCTTACTGTCACTCCTCCTTCTTTATCTATGAAAACCGTTACCACCAAACCTTTACCTCCGGGATGAATTTCTAAATCCACCACTTCAACCCCTTCTGTTTCACTAACTTCTTGGGCGTATTTTATTATTAAATCTTTTAATTCTTTTATGTTCATAAAAAATTCCTCTAAACTTCAAAATAAAAGAGTGGGGAATCCCACTCTTTGAAAAGTTTAACACTTTTAGAGAATTTAAAGCAACACCAGGCATAAATCCCGGTGTTGCTTTCATTGTATCCTGCTAAATTATTTTTTCTTCTCAGCAGGCTTTTCAGGAGCTTTTTCAGGAGCCTTTGGTGCCTCTGGAGCCTTTGGTGCTTCAGGAGCCTTTGGTGCCTCTGGAGCCTTTGGTGCTTCAGCAGGTTTTTCTGGTGCAGGGGCTGGTGCTGGTGCAGGGGCTGGTGCCTCTGGTTTCTTAGGTTCTTCAGCCTTTTTGCATCCTAAAGCAAAGCTAAAGGATACCATAAGGATTAATGAAAGTACTAATGCTAATATTTTCTTCATCTTACTTTGTCACCTCCTTTCGCATTTAATTTTAATGCCAAAAACTGAAATCCCTTTGACTTTTATTTTTTACCATTGAACATATTTTTTTGTCAACTGTAATTTTCTCCTTATTTCACAACAACTCTATGCCCTGTGAGATTAATAATTAAAACAACTAAGGCAATGATAACAAGCGCCAATACTATAGCTAATCCAGCATCTCCTGCTACTTTCAATTCATCAATTTTTAAAGCAAGACTATGCAAAGTTTGTTCATCAAGGCTATTAAGTCTGTCAATTATCTCTTTTTCTGAATAGCCAAAATCTTTTAGTCTCTGAGAAACAATCTTCATTTCAAGGAATTTCTGCACCTTTTGCATATCTTCAATTTTACTGTTCATTGTAAGTTCAGAGGGAATGAATGCAGCACCAGCAGACTGAACAAAACCAATTACAAAAACTGCTACGGCCAGATAAACTGCGAGTACTTTCCTAAACATTTTACACCTCCTACTTTGTTTTTATTTTATTTATTTTATCAAGTGTATCCTCGTAAATTTTTAATTTATCTTGATTACCCTTTTCAAGCTCCATAGCTTTTCTGATTAAATCTTCTGCTTCGTCGAGTCTTTCACCTTTTATATAATAAAGCCATGCTAAGTTGTTATAGGCATCAGCAAGTTTGTTATTCTTTTTTATTGCCCTTCTATAATTTTCTTCAGCCTGTTCATGTTTTCCCTGATTTAAGTATAAATTGCCTATGAACAAAAAACCCCTTGCATCATTTTTGGAAGCCTCTTCATAATGCCTAATTGCTTCATCTAATAATCCCTTTTTTTCATAACTAAGCCCAAGCTGGAGATGTTCTTCTGCTGTAAGAGGATCATTGAGAACTACGATTTTTGGCATACTACAAGCACTAATTAATACCGATACGACCATAAGAATAAAGAAATGAAAATATTTAACAAATAAAATCATTGTGTAAATTATAACATAAAACTGTTAAAATTAGGTTATGCCTTATTATGATGTATCTATCCCTCTCAAATTAAAAACTCTTACTTATTATTATGAAAGCCAAAAAGATTTAAAAGGCTTTGCAGTAACTGTACCATTGAAATACAAGTTATATGATGGGATTGTGATAAATCAAAGATTAGATAAACCTGCAGAAATCAGAGATATAAAAAAATTTGAACACATTTGGGGCCAGGTATACTCAAAAAATTTTATAGATTTTCTTCGCTGGATGAGTTTCTACTATGTCACGGAAACAGGGACAATATTAAGACTTACTTTTTTTGAAGAGATAATGTCATATCTGAAGGGTAAAAAAAGACAAAAGAGAGAAATCCCTGAACATAAACATCAAAAAGAGAAAAATTTTCTCGAAGGTTTATCAATAAATCATGAAACCTATATAAAAATTATCAATGCAGTGAAAAAGAGAGAATATAAAACCTTTCTCATCCATTCTCCCAGTATCCCTTATGAAATGAAATTAATGGCAGAAATTGCGAATGAGCTTTTTTCTCTTGGCGAAACAAGTCTTTTAATCCTTCCTGAAATAAGGGACGTAAAAGAACTATACAGGTTTTTGAGGGATAAACTCGAAGAAAATGTCGTAATGCTTCACAGTGGAATGAGAGCCTCCGAACGTTACTTAACTATTGAAAAAATTATGGAAGATAAAGCCAAAATAATTGTAGGCACAAGATTTGCCCTTTTTTCGCCAATAAAAAATTTATCTCTAATCATACTTTCTCAGGAATCAAATTGGCTTTATAAGGCAGAGGAATCTCCAAGATATAACGCAAGGGAATCTGCCATAATGAGGGGACTTTTACAAGGATGTCCTGTTGTTTTATGTGATAGTTTACCATCTGTTACCTCTTATTGGAATTCAATGAGAGGCAAGTTTGAATTTATTGATGATTTTTCCGAGTACCCACATCCTGAATTAATAATTGTAAAACAGCCCTATGGAAGCATTTTCCATCATGAAGTATTGCTAAATTTGAAACTCCATGAAAAGGAAGGAGTTCTTGTCATTGCACCCAGGACAGGATTTAGTTTGTTGAGATGTGCTGAATGTGGAGAAGTCTTAAAGTGTGAAAAATGTGGCTATAGCCTAATTTATCACAGAGATAGCAAACTCATAGATTGCAATAGATGCAATTTAAAATCTAAAACACCAGCTAATTGTCCCTACTGTGGAGGAATAGAAATCCATCCTACAGGCACAGGAGTAGAAAGGTTATGGAAAGAACTTGAAAATATTTTTTCTAAAAGAGAAATATCTATAAAAAATTACAATTTTGAAAATGAACAGATTCAAGGTATATTTATTGGACAAGCAGGAAAAATAAAGAAAAGTTATAATCCCCAATTTAAAGTTTTAGTATTTGTTGATTTTGATTTTTTCCTTTCAATACCTGACTACAGAGCTATTGAGAATGCTTTTGGAAAAGTACTTTCATTAAGTCATCTTGTTAAGCATGATGGTAATATATTCATTCAAACAAGGAATCCGGAAAATGAGATTTTTAAGTTTTTTCGTTCTTATAAATTCAGAGAATTTTATCTCTATGAATTAAAGCATCGTAAAGAAACCCTATATCCACCATTTGTACGCCTCGTTAAACTTAATATCAAACTAAAAAAGAACGCTTCTGAAGATATAGTAGAAAATATAAAAAAGTTTTTACAACTCAATATCAAAGCAGAGATAATAGGCCCTTTAAAAAAAAAGAAAAAGGAAGAACTATTTTTCATACTTCGTTCTCAGGATAAGAGAAAACTCATAGAAGACTTGAATCTCCATATGGATGAAATTAAAAGTTTCAGAGGAATCTATTGTAAAATCGAGGTTGACCCCGTCAGCTTAATAGGATAAAAAAAGCTTTGTTTTATCTTTACTAAATATTTTTTTAGCTTCTTCAATATCCCTTGCTATACCTTGTTTAAGCTCTTCAGGAGAGGAAAATTTCTTTTCATCTCTAATTCTTGTAATGAAATGAACTCTAATAGACTTTCCTAATAAATTTTCTTTGAAATCAAAAATATGGACTTCATAACTTAGATTTTTATTGTTAAAAGTAGGATTTTTACCAATATTGGCAACCCCTCTATAGGTTTTTGATAAATGTGGTACAGTTACCTTTACGGCATAAACACCCTCCTTAGGTATAATCTCTTGAATAGGTAATATATTTGCTGTAGGATATCCAAGAATTGAAGAGCCTCTTCCTAAACCTTTTATAACCTCACCATCTATATGATAGGCTCTACCCAAAAATAGATTTGCTTCTCTTATATTACCTTCAATTAAGGCATTCCTTACTGCTGTACTGCTTAGTATTTTCCCTTTTCTTTTATAGGCATTAAGTACTTTTACTTTAAATCCATAGACTAAACCAAGTTTCTTTAATAAATCTCTGTCACCCTTTCTACCCTTGCCAAATCTGTAATCATAACCTACAATTACTAATTTTGCATTAAGTCTTTCTACAAGAATATCCCTTACAAAATCCTCTGCCTCCATCTGTGCAAATTCATTAGTAAAAGGTATCAGGACTGTTATATCTACTCCACATGTTTCAATTAATCTAATCTTATCCTCTGTTGTTGTAATCAGCTTCAAAGGATGGTCTTTAAATAAAACCTTTATGGGATGGGGATGAAAAGTAACCACAACACTCTTTCCACCTATCTGCCTTGCCTTTCTTTTTATATAATCAAAAATTTTCTGATGCCCCATATGTACACCATCAAAATTTCCAATGGTTATTACAGTGTTTTCAGTTTCCAGCTTCTCAATTCCTCTAATTACCTGCATATTTTCTCTCCATTGCCATAAGTTTTTGGAAGATTGCTTCCACTTGCTGAGCTGTTTCTTCAAGAGTCCCTGAGTTATCTATTATATAATCAGATTTTGATTTTTTCATCTCAATGGGAAACTGACACTTCAATCTTTTCATAGTCTCCTCTTTAGAAATACCTTTTTCTTCAAGCCGTTTTATGGCTATTTCTTCATCAGTAAACACTGTAATTATTATGTCAAATCTATTCTGATATCCCCTCTCAAAAATGATAGGAGCTTCTACTACCACTATTGTAGGTTCTCCTCTAAGAGGTATTTTTTCTATAATTGCATCTATCTTCTCAAAAACTCGTGGGTGAAGAATATTCTCAAGATAAATTCTCATCAAAGGATTTTCAAATACTATACTGGCTATGTATTTTTTATTCAATTTACCATCCTTTAAAACTTCATCACCAAACAATCTTCTTATCTCCTCTATTATTTTTGGCTCTTCTAAAAGACTTTCTACAATCTTATCAGTATTTATCACATGGGCACCTAACTTTTTAAAAAACTCAGCCACTGTGCTTTTACCCATACCGAAATTTCCTGTAAGTCCAACTTTAATCATTCCCTAACATCTCCTTTAATTCCTTAAGCTTTTTTAATGCCCTCTGTGGACTTAAAGAATCTATTTCAATTTTTGAAAGCTCTGCCTTTATAGGGTCTTCTTGAAAAAATAGGTCAAGCTGTCTTGCCTTTATTGGAAAGATCTGAAATTCCTTTTTCTCAAGCCTATGTAAAATCTCTTTTGCTCTATTTAATATTTCCGAAGGAAGTCCAGCAAGCCGAGCAACTTGAATTCCGTAACTTTTATCAGCTCCACCTTCCTGTATTTTTCTTAAAAATATGATCTCATCTCCCCATTCTTTTACCACAACAGTATAATTCTTAATACTATCAAAACTGAAGGCAAGATCAGTAAGTTCATGATAATGTGTAGCAAAAAGTGTTCTTGCTTTAATTTTTTCTGCAATATATTCTAACACTGCCCAAGCTATACTTATTCCATCAAAAGTGCTTGTACCTCTTCCAACCTCATCAAGTATTATAAAACTTTTTGTAGTAGCATTATTTAGAATATTTGCAGTTTCTATCATTTCCACCATAAAGGTGCTCTGTCCTTTTGCAAGGAAATCAGATGCACCAATGCGTGTAAATATCCTGTCAACAACTCCTATCTTTGCATACTTTGCTGGGACAAAAGAACCAATCTGAGCCATAAGCACAATAAGTGCATTCTGTCTCATATAGGTTGACTTGCCTGCCATATTAGGTCCTGTAAGAATTATTATCTTTTGCTCATCCGTTCCTATTAAAAGGTCATTAGGAATGAATCTACCTTCATAAAGCTTACCGAGCTGTATAAGTCTCTCAATAACAGGATGCCTGCCTTCCTTTATATCTATAATATCACCGTCGTTTATCTCTGGTTTTATATAATTATATTTTGAAGCAGCTTTGGCCAATGAAAGAAGAAAATCTATAAATGCTATGATTTCTGCGTTTTTCAATATTTTTTCAACAAAGGATAATAAAGAGATTATCAATTCTGTAAAAAGTTCTTGTTCAAGTTTTTTGAGTTTCTCCTCAGCGCTCATTAGCTTTAGCTCAAGCTCTTTAAGGTCTTCTGTAATAAATCTCTCTGCATTTGCAAGAGTTTGCTTTCTAATATAGTGTGAAGGAACAAGATGAAGATTTGGCTTCGTTACCTCTATGTAATATCCGAAAACTCTGTTATATCCAATTTTAAGAGAGTTTATACCTGTTTTTTTACGTTCTTCTGCTTCCATACTAATAATGTATTTTCTACTTTCACGGCTTAATATTCTTAGCTCATCCACATCTGAATTATATCCATCTCTAAAAATACCACCTTCATTTGTTACATTAGGAGGATTTTCTATTAAAGCAGACTCAAGCTTTAATACAATTTCATTTAGATCATATAGCGAATTAGAAAGGCTTTTCAGTATTTCCGACACATCCTTTAGAGCCTCTTTTAATTCCGGAATTCTTTTTATACCATTATAAAGAGAACTTAATTCTTTCGGATTAATAGTTTGAGCTCTAATCTTGAGAGCAAGCCTTTCTATATCAGGTAAATTTTTCAGCGCTTTCTCCACTTTTTCCCTCAGTATATAATCCCGATAAAAGGCTTCAACACCATCAAGTCTTTTTTTTATCTCTGATATATTAATTAAAGGGCAGGCTATGGCATTTCGTAAGAAACGAGTACCCATGGGAGTCAGTGTTTCATCTAAAACCCATATTAAAGAGCCCTCGAAGCTACCATCAAGAGATGAAAAAATTTCAAGATTTTTTTTAGTGGCACTGTCAAGTAGCATAAACTCTGACAGATTTAACACTTTTAATTCTTTGAACTCTCTTTGTTGTTTATTCGCTTCGAGATACTTTAGAAGCGCACCTCCTGCTGAGATAGCATTAGTCAATTCTTCTGCTCCGAAACTTCTTAGAGAGGCTACTTTAAAATGTTCTAAAAGGCTTCTATAAGCAAGAAGATAATCAAATTTCCAGTCTTCGATGAATGTTTTATTGTATCTGAATGCTTCAAATCTTAAAGTATCCTCGAGACTTAAAGGCAATAGAATCTCCCTTGGTTCGAATCTTTCAATTTCATCAGTAATATCTTTATCAGTTTCATAAAGAAAAAACTGACCTGTAGTAATATCTGCTAAAGCTATTCCAGTTTTGCCTTTTGAAGGATATAGCGACATAATATATATGTTTTCCTTAACTCCCTCAGGTAGATATGTCCCAGGTGTTAAAACCCTTACCACTTCTCGTTCAACTATGCCTTTTGAGCTTCTTGGATCTCCAATCTGTTCACATATTGCTACTTTATAGCCTTCTCGTATTAATTTCTCAATATATGAGTCTGATGAAAAATAGGGTATCCCGCACATAGGGACAGGATTTTCCTTTGATTTATCTCTTGAGGTAAGAGTTATCCCTAAGATTTTAGATGCAAGAACTGCGTCTTCTCCAAACATCTCATAAAAATCACCGAGTCTAAAAAAAACAATAGCATCCTTGTAATTTTCTTTTATTTTGAAGTACTGCCGCATAAGAGGTGTTAATTCTTCCTGTGAGATTTCTATGGAGCTCATTTTTTTATTATAACGTATTGACAACCTCGCCTTAAATGTTCTATTTTTAACTGTAATGGTTTTATTAAAGTCCTTTAGTGTTCTTGTTGTTTCCGACGAGGCAAAAAAGCTATATGAAATTTTTAACTCTGTAGGGATTACTCTGCGAAAAACAACTAAGTTAAAATCTTCCTCTAATACAAATTTCTTTAACTACGATATTGCCTTTATAGACATAGATTCAGAAGGTTGGGAAAAAAGACTGATGGAGCTAAAACAGTATATGCCTGTAATAACTTTTGGGAAAGCTGATATAAAAAAGGCTATTAAATCGATGAAATTAGGTGCCACGGATTTTCTACAGAAACCACTGAAAAATGAATCTGTAAAAGAAATTTTTGAAAACTTTAAGGATAAACCAAAGGTAGAAATAGAAGGACTTATTGGAAAAAGTAGAACTATGGAAGATGTCTACTGTGGTATTAGAAAGGCATCACTAACTGACAGTAATGTACTCATAACAGGAGAGTCAGGAACAGGTAAAGAGTTAGTAGCAAGAGCAATTCATACTTTAAGTGAAAGAAAAGAAAATCCTTTTATTGTTATAAATTGTTCAGCCATACCAGATACATTACTTGAATCAGAGCTTTTTGGATTTGAGAAAGGAGCATTCACTGGTGCCAATTATACTAAAAAGGGACTTGTGGAATGGGCAGATAGGGGAACTTTGTTTTTTGATGAAATCGGTGATGTTTCACCTCTTTTTCAGACCAAAATTCTTAGAGTTATACAAGAAGGTGAATTCATAAGAATAGGTGGTAGTCATCCGATAAGAGTTGACGTAAGATTCATTGCTGCTACCAACAAAGACCTTACAAAGGCATGTAAAGAGGGTGTTTTCAGAGAGGATCTTTTTTATAGACTAAATGTCATACATATAGAAATTCCTCCATTAAGAAGTAGAAAGGAAGATATTCCATCACTTACTGAGTTTTTTATAAAAAAACATTCATCTAAAAGAAAAGATCTAACTATTAAAGGAATTACAGAAGAAGCACTTGATGCTTTAATGAACTATTCGTTTCCTGGGAACGTGAGAGAACTTGAAAATATAATTGAAAGAGCAATAGCATTTACAAACTCTGCTGAAATAACAGTTAAAGACCTTCCAGCCTATTTATTGAAAGCTCAACATTCTAAGAAACCACTTCATGGAACCTTAAGAGAAGCAGTAGATAATTTTGAGAAAGAAATAATATGGTCAGCTTTACAAAAAAGCAGAGGCAATATTTCAAAAGCTGCAGAATTATTAGGAATTCATAGGCAACAGCTTCAGCGTAAACTAAAACAGTTCAAGATAGCTACATAAATTTAATTTATTTATTATTTAAATTTTATTAAAAAACTATTTCTTAGAACGCAATAATTTGTTGCATTAACTATCCTTCTTTCCATTATTTCTTCTTATTTTTTAGCTTTTTTTTATTTGGCATATCTATTGCTAAAAGTATTTTTTCAATGAAAAAGGTTTGGAAAAAAATGAAAGACTTATTGGTATCAATAACCTTTTCAAAACCAAAGGAATTTGATAGACTTAGTAAAAAATCTGAAAGAAATAAGAAAAAGGGAGATGGAAAAAAAAGGGGATAAAATCACGTTATTTATAATTTGAAGAGCCTCTCATCTGCTTTTTATTGAGTTAAAAAAACGCCTAAAAGATTATTCAGAACGCTAAATCAGATAATTTTTCTCCTTACTTATCTAATTAAGGCATGTAATTTATCTCTCCTTTTATAAAAACTTATTAGCCTTTGTTTCATTTAGAATATTTTTGCCACTCGATTCTCTTATGTTCTAATAAAAGAAATTAAACTAAATATTTTGATTGACAAAATAAAAAATTTTTCATTAATATATAAAGTTTGCAGGGGCTTTGTCTCTGCTTTCATCTCTGTGGGAGGAGGGCGAAAATTGTATGCTTTAGGGACCCATCTTTTGATTGAACTAAAAAATTGCAATCCCGAGATTCTCAAGGATCTCGAAAGTGTTAAAACCATACTGGTAGATGCCGCAAAAAAAGCAAATGCAACAGTGATAAGCGTAAATTTTCATGAATTCAATCCCTTTGGTATTAGTGGAGTGGTTGTTATTGCCGAATCTCATCTGACTATTCATACATGGCCAGAGTATGGT
>JAOAGB010000044.1 GCA_026415995.1 Thermodesulfovibrio sp.
TAGCATTAATTCCTCATAGAGTCTTGAACCTTTCAATTTTTCAAATATGCCCATTTTAACTGCAAGCTTTATGAGATTTTCTGTATGTTTTGATATCCTGAACCCTAACTTTTCAGCAAACCTTACAGCTCTAATAGCTCTTGTAGGATCTTCCACGAAACTTAAATTATGTAGAACTCTTATTCTTTTGTCCTTTATGTCTCTCTGTCCACCAAAAAAATCTAAAAGTAATCCAAAATCCTTAGCATTAATCTTTACTGCTAAAGCATTTATAGTAAAATCTCTCCTGTATAAATCCTTTTTTATTGAAGAGGTTTCAACTTTTGGCAAAGCTGCGGGGGATTCATAATATTCTGTTCTTGCAGTGGCTATGTCTATATGAAAATCTATAGTCTTTCCATTTTTTAAAAGCTCCTTTACTATTTTCGCTGTTGCAAATCTTGGATGAGGTGTAACTTTTCCTCTAATTCTCTCAGCAAGTTTTTTTGCAAATTTTATTCCATCTCCTTCTACTACTATATCCACATCAGGACTTGGAATTCTCATAAGTAAATCTCTTACAGAACCACCTACAAGATAGGCTCCGAATTCCAATTCATCGGCAATTTCACCAGCTGTTAATAAAATTTTGTAAACTTCCTCCGGGAAAAATTCTTGTATGAGATTTGCCACATTTCTTTTTACCTCTTCAGATGTTTCTTCCTTAGGCTGTGATAGTTTAAACTTTCTTATAAGTTCCTCATATAAGTTTCGCAATATATCTGTTCTTGTTATAACGCCAATAACTTTATCATCTTTTAGGATGGGAACAAAACGCTGGTTAAGTTCAACCATGTTTTTTTCTATCTCCATTATAGGGGTATCCTCTTCTGCTGTATATGCATCGGTTGTGGCGAAATCGGAAACTCTCGACTTTTTAAGTCCATGAAATATAGCCTTTTCAACTACTCCTCTTGTAATAACGCCAATATATTTACCATCTCTCATCACCGGCATTGCATTAATCCCGTATTTGGTCATTGTCTTTTCAACTTCTTTAATAGGTGTATTCCATTGAACAGAAATCACAGGAGTAGTCATTAAATCCTTAGCAATCCTTAAGGGTTTGATATGATTTTTTATAGAAACTAAAAGTTCCTCAATTAAAATATTTACAGGCATGTCCTTAATTGTGGCACTTCCTGCTGCCCAATGTCCTCCTCCACCAAAAATTGCAAGTATGCTTCCTGTATCAATTTCTGGCACATTACTTCTTCCAATTATAAGGAGCTTGTCTTCCATTCCAATTATAATAAACAATGCATCTGTATCAATAATATCCATTACCTTGTGAGCAATATGGGATATATCCTGAGAACTCTCCATTACACCATGAGCAATGTTGACTCTTTTACCTTCTATAATATGTTCTTCAAGGGTATTTAAAAGTTCGTTTAAAAGAGAGATTTCCTCCCTTGAGAGTTCTTCTTTCAGAAATTGAGATACAAGATTCAGATTTGCACCTCTTTTTAGTAGATATGCTACCGCCTCCACATCTCTTGGAGTAGTAGAAGGAAAGAGAAGACAACCTGTTTCTTCATAAATTCCAAGACACAAAAGTGTGGCTTCCGCAGGAGATATTAAAATATTTTTTTTACGAAAAATCTCTGTGAAAAGTGAAGATAAAGCTCCTATCTGTTCAGTAATCTCAAAATCTGCCTTTATATCATCTTCTCCCGGAGGATGATGGTCATAGAGATGAATTTTTATACCTTGTTTTAAAAACTGTGACAGCTCACCGATTCTACTTTTACTACGAGTATCAACTACAATTAAAGTATTTACTTTATCAGATTCAATTTCTTTCAATTTTTTTATTTCAAAGGGCTTAAAGCTATCAAAAAAAAGTTTTACTCTCCTTTCCATGGAACCAGGAAGCACAACAGCTGCCTGAGGATATAGTTTTTTAGCTGCCATGCAAGATGCTAATGAGTCAAAATCTGCATTGAGATGAGTTGTAATTATTTGCATTTATTTGAATTTGTCAAAAACTTCTTCAAATGTCATTAATTCTCTGCAATCATAAAGTGTTGAGATGGCAGATGTATAGGTATGAATATTACTTTCTTCAATTGCAGCTATTGGATTAAGACCACCTACAACTATTATTCCAACCCTGTCCATCCCCACAGGAATATCCAGCAAGGACTGATTAGGCTTACCAAACATCATTATTCCTTGAAAACCTCTCTTCTGCATTACTGAATAAATCTCTTTAACTTTTTCAAGACAAACAATAGGTATCTCTCTAAAACTTGCAAGCACTCTACCTGAGCCACTGTTTATTGCTCCTAGAACATCAGTCATTTTACCCCTTATAAAAATTTCCAACGGGTCTAATGAAGTGCCATCATAACTTATAAGGGCTCCGAATCTATAAGGTTCTCCGTCTCTTATTTCGAGAACTCCTCCAAATCTTGAAATTATAGGAATACCATGTTTCAATAAAATCGCATTCAGAGTTACACTACAGACCGTGCCGATACATATATGATCTTCAGGGACAAGTATATTTTCACTGTCCTTTTCAAGAATGAGAATTCTATCACTCATGACATAAGAAGAGGAGAAAACACTCTCCATAGCCTTTAAAGCCCTTTTAAACTTATTTTTTGGTATATAGGTGACATTAAGGATAAGTCTGCCTTTCATTGAATTTAAATCAAAATCTGACTGATAACTTAATGTTTCAATTTTGTTTATTATGAAACCAACTTTCTCTACAGTACTTGCTGTTTCAAGTTCTTTACGTCCTTTATCAGTAATTCTTCTTCCTTCCTTACCATAAACCTTTGTAAGTCCCCTTTCATCAAGAATTTTTAGATGATATCTTACTGTTCTCTCTGAAAGGTTTACACCATACATTTTAAGTTTTTTAGCTATTTCCTTAGAGCCAATTATTTTATTTTCCTTTGAAAGTATTTTAAGTATGGACAAAAGTGTACGATTCATCTTTCCTCCTTTTAAGCTTATCTAAAAATTATAACATGGGTTGATTTTTATTGGTAAAAATAGTTTACACTATAAAATTCTATTTCCCAAATTTAGACTGGAGGAGGATTTACAGATGGACTTCTTTCTTTCAATTTTCCCTATACTTGTTGTTTTAATCGGTATGCTTATTTTTCATCGTTCAGGAACTTTCGTGTCTGTTATTGGTTGGATACTTTCTGTGTTAGTTGCCATATATTATTTCAGAACTCCTTGGGAAGTAGTATGGGGTGCTACAATTATGGGATTCGTAAAAGCTTTTGGTATAACTTTAGCTGTTGTATTCACCATGTTTCTTATTTTTCTAATGAGAGAAACAGGAGACTTAAAAAAGATAATTGAATACGTGAGAGGAATAGCAAAGACCAAAGAAGAACAAACATTATTTATAGGAATGGGATTTGGCTCCCTAAGCACTGCCTTAGGAATGGTTACTCCTGCCATGTTTCCTCCTATTTTTCTTCTTCTTGGTTTTTCTCCCATTGCTGCAATTGGTGTAAGCATTCTCTGTTATGACCCTCTTACTTCTTTTGCTCTCTTTACCATTCCGCTTACATTGCCGTCAAAAGTAGCAATGGCTTTTGGAATTAAACCTCCAGGCATTGAAAATCTCAATGAATTTATATGGGATTATACTTTTAAGGTAACGGTTCTTTTACCCGTTATTTCTGTGATTTTTGCTTTTCTTATGCTTAAAGTTGTTGGAGGTAAAGAGGCAATAAAAAGACACTGGAAGGCTGCAACTATATCAGGTCTGGTGCTCTCAATGTCAGCTTTAATAATAGCTGGATTTAGAATACTTCCTGTAGAAATAATTGGCATAGTAGCAGGATTGCTCACAATGGTAACAGTTTATTTAATGTATAGCAGAAAAAATGGAACTCAATCCATTAACAAACCTAAATTTAACTTTGAAATATTTAATGCATGTTTACCATTTATTTTACTTGTGATCATATCACTCATTGTAAATATACCTGAAATTAAGATGAAACTTGAAAGCCTTTTAGGGCAAAAGGAAGTAATAAGAATAATCGCAGACAAAAAGGAGGACCTCAATATCCTCGGAAATGTATGGTTCTGGATAATGGTGGTATCAATAGTATCTATATTTATTTTAAAGCCCTCTCTTTCTCAACTTAAGAACGCAACTGTTACATGGTTTACAAGAATCTGGGGACCTTTCTTCGCTTACTCTCTGTTTTTTGCTGTTGCTTTCATAATGGCATGGTCAGCAATGGAAGTGGCTAATGGAAAACTTGTCCCTTCTCAATATTTTGCCCAATACAATATGGACAGAATTATTGGAATAACTTTGGCAAATATTTTTGGTCCTGCCTATCCTTTCATAGCGCCATTTTTGGGATTATTTGGTGCTTTTGTTGGTGGAAGTGAGACAGCATCCAATGTTTTGTTTGCAAAAATTCAGTGGGAGGCAACTCTTTCAACAGTTGGTGCTGGAGCATTCATGTGGATTTATGCAGCTCATGCAGTAGGTGGTGGTATTGCATCAGCTATAACTCCATCAAAAATAACAAATGCTGCTGCTACAATAGGTGTGGGAGGTAAAGAAGAGGCTCAGTTTATTAAGGCAGTTCTTATTCCTGTTCTGCTCATGTGTGCCATAATAGGCGGTATGACCATGGCTATTATTTATTTATAAAAATAAAGTATTTAACTTAAGAGCAATATTCTCTAAAAGGCATTCAAATCCTGCTATAAACCATTCTAATGTATTGCATAAAGTGAACAAGGTGAGATTATTAAGTTATAATTGATAAGATTATGGAGATTAAGTATATTTTCTATTTTTTTATAGGTGGAATAGTAGTTAGTTTAGTAAGCTATTTCGCAAGTCACTCAAAAGGGCTCATGGCTGCTTTTTTTGCTAATTTACCTGTGATTACCTTCGTAACTTTTATTATTATTTATTTAGAATCAGGAGAGAAAAATGTTATTCTCTATGCAAAAAGTCTATTAATAATGCTTTTCCCTTGGTTAGCATACATTTTTTCTATAATTATTCTGGGTCCTAAGATTGGAATAATACCTTCCTTATTACTTGGATTGACAATATATTTTGTTCTTTCTTTCTTTATAATTAAATTTTTGGCATTAAAAATATGAAAGGAGGATTAAATGAAAAAACTAAAAATCTATATTGAAGGGATGACCTGTCAACATTGCGTTAAAAGAGTATCAGATGCCCTCGATTCATTAGGTGTGGATAAAGCAGATGTAGAAATAGGGGAGGCGACAATAGAATTCGATGAAAATAAAATAACTATTGATAAAATTGGTAAAGCTTTAGAAGGAGCCGGTTATAGGCTTAAGAATTGGCAGGATCAATAAGAATTCCATCTATCATTTTTAGATTTCTTGAACATTTTTGAGCAAGAGCTTCATTATGAGTAACAATAATGAAAGTAGTTTTTTTCTCTTCATTAATTTTCTGAAATAGTGTAAAGAGTTCTTGAGCAGTTTTAGAATCCAAATTTCCTGTAGGTTCATCGGCAAGCACAATTGGAGGATTTTTAAAAAGAGCTCTTGCAATAGCTACTCTTTGTTGTTCTCCACCAGAAAGTTCACTGGGTTTGTGCAAAGCTCTTTCATGAATACCAAGTTCTTCTAATAGTGAAAAAGCTTTTTCTTCAAGTTCTTTCTTATGTTTTTTATCTCTCTTAAATTCATAACTGATTAATTCAGGAAGAATTACATTTTCAATTACATTAAACTCTGACAACAGATAATGAAACTGAAAGACAAATCCTATGTTTTTATTGCGAAATTCTGAAAGAGCATCTGTGGAAAGTTTTGCAGGATTAATATTTGCATCTAAATGATACTCCATTTCTCCTGAAGTAGGAAAATCAAGGGTTCCTATTATATGTAGAAAAGTGCTTTTGCCTGCACCAGAGGCCCCTGTAATTGCCACAATATCTCCTTGATTTACACAAAAATTAATTCCCTTAAGTACATCTATTTTTCCAGCCTTAGTGAAATATGATTTAGTAAGATTATTTGTTATTAATATCTTTTTTTTCATCAGATTTGAAAGGCTTGCTCATTTCATCCAATTTTTTAAAAACTGATTTATGAATATCATCAGCTTTATCTGCAGCATAATGAAAAGCTTTTTTTATTATACCAGTTGTTTTATCTCCTATTTGTCTTATCTTGCCACCTCCAAAAATTAAAGCTATAGATAAAAAAATGATAAATATAATAATTGTTAAACATCCTAAGTTTCTAATAAATTTAAGCATTATTCATACCTCAATATTTCTACAGGATTTATTTTAGCGGCTCTATGAGCCGGATAAACCGTAGATATTAGACTAATAATTAAAGCAGAAACTGAAATGATGATAATATCCAATAATTTGACTTTTACTGGCAATTTACTTAAATAGTAAACATCAGCTGGTAATTTAATAATATCGTAGGATTTAATTACTTCACATAATAAAAGTCCTCCTAAAAGACCCACTACAGTTCCTATAAAACCTATAAGAAGCCCCTGTGCCATGAAAATATATCTTATTAATCTATCAGTAGCTCCCATTGATTTTAGTATAGCAATTTCCCTTTGTTTTTCAGTAACATTTACCATTAACATACTTATTATGTTAAAGGATGCAACAATTACTATTAAGGTAAGTATAACAAACATGGCAAATTTTTCAAGTTTTAGGGCAGAAAAAAGATTTCTATTCATTCGCATCCAGTCTTTAACATAATAGGGGTCTCCTAATTCATTTGTAAGATTTCCACTAATAATATCAGCTTTATAAATATTTTTTAATTTTAATTGTATGCCCGTAACCTTATTTCCATAATCAAAAAATTCTTGTGCAATTTTAAGTTCTGTAATCGCAAGATTGGCATCATATTCAAACATCCCTATTTCAAAAATACCGGTTACAATAAACTTTTTTGCTTTCGGTATTATTCCCAATGGTCCTATAGTTCCCATAGGTGATATAACAGTAATGGTATCTCCCGGCAAAACACCGAGCAAACTTGCCAGTTCCTTTCCAATAAATATCCATGGTAACTCTGTATAGTTGTCATATTTATATTTAATGTGTCTAAAAATTTCTGTCGTCTTTTGATCATATTCTGGAATAATACCCCTAAGGTAAACTCCATGGGATCTTTTATTAGTAGAAATTAGGACTTGTCCCATTACAAAGGGTGAATAACCAATGATTTCTTCTTTATTTGCTAATTTTTTAATAATTGCACTGTAGTCTTCTATTCCACCCGTGTAATTTAGTACAACAGCATGGGCTTGTGCACCGAGAATCTTTTTCTGAAGGTCCTCATGAAAGCCACTAATTACTGATATCACAATAATAAGAGCCATTACTCCTAAGGAAACTCCACTTATTGAAACAAATGTTCCAAAAGAAATTCCTCTTTTCTTACTTTTTAAGTATTTAAGGGCAATAAATAGAGGAAGTTTCATCTATGTTCAGGTCTTAATAGAGGGAAAAGAATGACATCTCTTATAGATTGATTGTCTGTTAAAAGCATGACTAATCTGTCTATTCCTATGCCTTCTCCAGCAGCTGGAGGCATTCCTATTTCCAAGGCTTTAACAAAATCCTCATCCATTTCTGGAACTTCTTCATCTCCTTGGAGTCTTTCTTGCAATTGCTGAAGAAATCTTTCCTTTTGATCTATAGGGTCGTTTAACTCAGAAAATGCATTAGCAATTTCTCTTCCTGCTATGAACAATTCAAATCTTTCAACAAGCTCCGGAGCACTCTTTTTCCTTTTTGCTAATGGAGACAATTCAACAGGATAGTCAATTATAAATGTAGGCTGTATCAACTCAGATTCAACAACCTCTTTAAATATTTCATCAAGCACCTTAGATAAAGTAGCACCTTTAGGGATATCTATTCCTCTTTTTAATGCCCATTGAATAGCTAATTCATGATTTTTAAAAATTTCTTCAGGCACTCCTTTTTCTTTTAAAGCATCGTACATGGATATTTTTTTATAAGGTGGGTTAAAGTCTATCACATAGTCACCATATTTAATCTTAAGATTTCCACAAACTTTTTCTACTATATAACTTAAAAGTTTTTCTGTAAACTCCATAAGCCAGTTATAGTCCTTATATGCAACGTAAAATTCTATCATCGTGAATTCAGGATTATGTTTTGTTGAAATTCCCTCATTTCTGAAATTTTTACCAATTTCAAAAACCCTTTCAAATCCTCCCACAAGAAGTCTTTTTAAATATAGCTCTGGAGCAATTCTTAAATAAAGTTCCATATCAAGGGCTTCATGATAGGTTTTAAATGGTTTTGCTCTCGCTCCGCCAGCTATTGTATGCATCATAGGAGTTTCAACTTCAAGAAAACCCTCATTTTCAAGGAATTCTCTAAGATATTTTATTATTTGCTGTCTTTTAATAAACGTTTCTTTAACAGAAGGATTAACTACTAGATCTACATATCTTTGTCTGTATCTTGCCTCTATGTCTTTAAGTCCATGCCATTTTTCTGGTAAAGGTCTAAGAGATTTGCTCAAAAATACAAAATTATTCACTTCAATGGTTAATTCATTTGTTTTAGTTCTAAAAAGTCTTCCTTCAACGCCTATAATATCGCCAATATCAAGATGTTTAATTAATTGAAACTTTTCACCTAATAAATCCTTTCTAAAATAAATCTGAATTTTACCTTTTGAGTCTTGTAAATGAGCAAAGGCTGCTTTACCAAAATCTCTTAAAAGAATAACTCTTCCAGCTACAGAGGTGTTTATATTTATTTCTTCTAAAGTTTCTTTATCTATGTTTCCATATTTATCTAAAATTTCATTGGTCTTTGCATCTGGCTCAAAAATACCATTATAGGGTTCTATCCCTAAACTTCTTAATGTTTCTAATTTCTTTATTCTTTGCTGAATTAGTTCAGTAAGCGGTGTTTCCTGCATAGCCTTAAATTATACCCCCTTAATAATTTATTAGTCAATTTTCGATTTATAAACTAAAAATCGGGGCGAGCCGATTTGAACGGCCGACCACTCGCACCCCAAGCGAGTGCGCTAACCAGGCTGCGCTACGCCCCGATTAAGAGAGAATCTCAAGAATTTCTTTTAGCTTTATTTTAACCTTTTCTAATTTATCTTTTCTAATATCTTCACCGCAATCTGCAGACTGATAAATTTTGCTTAACTTTTTTCTTACACCTTCTATAGTATATTTCTCTTCATAAAGCATTTTTTTTATTTGAAATAAAAGTTCAATCTCCCGTTTAGTAAATAATCTTTGTCCACCCTTTGTTTTTTTGGGTTTTAAAAAAGGGAATTCTTTTTCCCAAAATCTTAAAACATATGCTTCAACCCCTACAATTTTACTGGCTTCTCCTATTTTATAAAAGAGCTTAAAAGGTAATTCTTTCTGTAAAGACTCACCCATTTTATTTTAAAATTTGCTGAAACCTGTCTTTCAGCTTTTCACTAGGTCTAAAAGTTACAACTCTTCTAGGTTTTATTTCAACAGGCTTCATGTTTTTAGGATTTCTTCCCATCCTTGCTCCCTTTTTCCTAACAGTAAAAACTCCAAATCCTGATATTTTAATTATTTCGTCTTCTATTAGACCTTCTTTCATAGTTTCAAAAACAGTGTCTACTATTTTCTGTATTTCTGTTTTTGGAAGTCCTATTTTTTCAAAAATATGATTTACAAGATCCGCCTTTGTCATGGAGCCTCCTAATTAAGTTTATATGGTTTAAAACTCATTGAATTTTAAAATATTTAGTTCTCAGATTGTCAAGTTATCCAATAACTTTCTTCCTTACATAAGGTAAAAGTCCTCCCTGCACAATAAGTTCTTTTTCTTTAGAATTTAGATTAGAAATTACATCAAAATAAATATCCCTCTGTACAACTCTTACTCTATATACTTGGTCACTCTTTATACTATCTATGAGATCAACTATCTCTAATATATCTCCCTGTTGTATTTTATCGTAATCATCAGGATTAACAAATATTAATGGGAGTATCCCAAAATTTATAAGATTGGCTCTGTGTATTCTCGCAAAAGATTTTGCTATGACCGCCTTTATGCCAAGAAACATAGGTGCCATAGCAGCATGCTCACGTGAAGACCCCTGTCCGTAATTTTCTCCTCCTATAATTATACCACCACCTTTATTTTTAGCGTTAATTGCTCTTTCATAAAAGGTTTCATCAATATTTTTAAATGTAAAAGTAGATATCATTGGAATATTTGAACGATAAGGAAGCACTTGGCTACCGGCTGGAAGAATATCATCTGTAGTTATATTGTCTCCTAACTTCAATAGCACTTCTGCTGTAATTTTAGTTTCAAGAGGTTCTTTAATGGGAACTTCCTTTATATTCGGTCCTTTTATAATTTTAATTTCCCTATCTTTCTGAGGTGGTATTATCATGTTATCATTAATTAAAAAAGTTTCTGGTTCATCAATCAAATCAATCTTAATACTTCCATCAAATGGATCAACAATTTTACCCTCAATAGCTGCTAATGCACAAACTACAGGTGAAGCTAAATATACAAAGGCGTCCTTTGTTCCAGAACGTCCCTTGAAATTCCTATTATATGAACGTAAGGATTTTTGTCCGCTACCAGGAGCTCCACCCATGCCTATGCAAGGACCGCATGCAGATTCAAGAACTCTTGCTCCAGAGGAGATAATATCCTCTATAGAACCGTCCTTAGCAAGCATTTCATAAACTTGCTTTGAACCAGGGTTTACAAAAAGAGTAACATCAGGATGGACAGTTTTACCCCTAAGTATGGAAGCTACTGTTTTCATGATTTTATAGGAGGAATTTGTACAAGAACCAATACATACCTGATCTATTTTCATACCCTTTAATTCCTTCACAGATACCACATTATCAGGGCTATGTGGTTGGGCAATCATAGGTTCTATATTTGAAAGATCTATTTCTATTATTTCTGAATAAGTTGCATCCTCATCAGCTTCCAATTCTATCCATTGATGTTGTCTTCCTTGAGCTTTTAGGAACTTTAAAGTATTTTCATCACTCGGGAAAATTGAAGTGGTTGCTCCTAATTCAGCTCCCATATTGGTAATAGTAGCTCTTTCAGTTAATGATAAATCTTTTACTCCAGGACCTCCGTACTCAAATATTTTTCCCACTCCTCCTTTAACTGTTAACATTTTTAGGAGTGACAGTATTACGTCCATTGCCGTAACATGGGGTCTACGAAGTTTTCCAGTTAAATAAATTTTTACTATCTTAGGCATTGTAAACTCAAAAGGCATTCCTGCCATAACTGATGCTGCATCAAGTCCACCAACACCAATTGAAATCATTCCCATACCACCACCAGTAGGCGTATGACTATCTGTACCTAAGGCAATCATTCCAGGAGCAGCAAATCTTTCTAAGTTAACTTGATGACAGATTCCGTTACCTGGTCTTGAAAAGTATGCTCCAAATTTGGCAGCAGCAGTTCTAAGAAAAAGATGATCATCGGCATTCATAAAATTACTTTGTAACATGTTATGATCAACATATGAAACTGCTAAAGGAACTTTTATACGGTCAAGTCCTATTGCCTCAAATTCTAACCATGTCATGGTTCCCGTTGCATCTTGAGTATAAACTTCATCAACTCTTACTCCGATAAGATTTCCCGGTTTTAAATCACCATATACAAGATGAGATTCTAAAATCTTTTCAACAATGTTTTTACCCATTAACGCCTCCCAAAATTTCTTTGAACTTATCAGCCAAAAATTTATGAATAATAGGATTTCCTGCAATAATGTTCCCAGTTAATAAATAATTATCCTTTCCATCAAAATCTGAAACAACACCTCCTGCTTCTTTAATTAAAATAGTTCCTGCTGCAATATCCCATGGGCTAAGGGAATATTCAAAAAAACCATCAACCCTTCCACAAGCTACATATGCTAAATCTATGGCAGCTGCTCCAGCTCTCCTTAAGTCATTAACAGAATGAAGCATTTGATGGAATATTTTTACATAATTACTCACATATTGTTTATTTCTGAAAGGAAAACCTGTTGCAATAAGAGAAAATTGCGGTTCCTTTGTAGAAGAGACTTTAATCTTTTTACCGTTAAGAAAGGCTCCAGAATTTTTCTCTGCGTAAAAAGTTTCATTCCTTAAAGGGTCATGAATCACTCCAATAATTAGTTCCCCTCTGTACATTAAAGCTATAGATATGGCAATAAAGGGAAAGCCATGAATAAAGTTTGTTGTTCCATCCAGTGGATCAATTATCCATAAATAATCAGCCATTCTATAATCCTTAGAGGATTCTTCTGCCATTATATGATGATTGGGAAAATATTTTTTTATATTGGTTATGATGGCTTTTTCAGATTCCAAGTCAACCTTTGTTACAAAATCAGAAAAGCTTTTTTGAGTAATTTCCTCGTTAGTAATACTTCCCACCTTTTCTTTAATTAACTTTCCTGCTGATTGAGCAACCTCCATCGCAACAATTAATGGTTCTCTCATTCAATAAACTCCACAGCTTCTATAAATGATACTCTTGGCGGTGCTGAAGGAATATGGGCTGGATAGCCTATTGGAAGTATTACTACCGGTCTTAAATAATCGGGTAGATGTAAAATTTTAGATACCTCATCTTCTCTGAAAGCACCTATCCATACAGTACCCAATCCATTCTCGCAGGCAACAAGCATTGCATTTGTAATACTACATGCAACATCTTGAATGGCATAAAGTTTTATTCCTCTTTCTCCATATCTGGGATATATTCTATCTCTATCTACGCATCCAACTATGACTAATGGTGCTTCGGAGATAAATGTTTGATTAAGAGCTGCCTTTGCTATCTGTCTCTTTAGCTCTATATTTGATATAAAGAAAAATTTTCTTGCTTGAAGATTACCAGCTGAAGGTGCCCAAATAAGAGCTTCTATAATTTTATTTATGACCTCCTTAGGTATTTCTTTGTCAAGAAAGGACCTTACACTTCTTCTGTATTTAATAGTTTTTAAAACCTCATCCATTTTTATATTCTAACAGCTTTTCTTTCAATCTGCAAATGCTACAACGTTCTGAACTGGTCAAGTAACCACAATCTTTGCATTTTTGTAAAGACACCTTCTCGATACTTTCTGAATACATTTTTTTGACTCTCTTTAAATATCCCTTATAGAAACCTATAATTGAACCAGGAAAATTTTTATTTAATTCAGCTGTAACGTGCTTAAAAACATCATAAACTTCTGATCTGTAGGGACAGGATTCATCGATATATTTAATCCCTAAAACTTCACAAAAAAGTTTTGTCTCTTGTTCAGTCGTAAGACATAATGGTTTAACCTTTTTACTAAATCCCTGTTTTTCCGATAAAACAGGATTAATACGTGAAAGCAAATCGTCATTCCAGAATATTAAATTTTTTATAATAAAGGAAACCTCGTCATTTAAAGTATGGCCTGTAACAATAGTTTCCCCCTTAGCTTCCATATTCATGATATATCTTCTAATCATTCCACAAACTGCACATATAGGCTTTTTTGCAATTTTTGATATTTTATATACAGGTAAGGGAAATATTTCCTGTAATTTTATTATTTTTAGATCAATTTTTTCATTTTCACAAAAATTTATTACGAATTCTTCCGTTTTTTCTGAAAGCCCTTTAATTCCTATATTGATATGCAAGGCCCTTATGTTATAACCTAAGTCTCTAAGAGTCTTAGTTAAACTAACACTATCCTTACCACCGGAAAGGGCAATTAAAATAGGGTCAGAAGGTTGAAACATTTTAAATTTTTTTATTGTTTCATCTATCCTTTTTCTAAAAAAAATAGGAAAACATTCTAAACAAAGTTTAAGATTATAATGTTCAAGAGAAATACCTTCTTTTAAAGAGTTACATATTTTACATCTTACTTTTTTATTTTCCATGATGCTTCTTTTGCGAGTTTATCAGCCATTGAGTTGTGTTCTCTGTTTATATGAGTTATTTTATAAGATTTTAAATTACTAAGCATTTGTTTAACTCTCTCATATAGGGGAATTAAATTTTTATTTTTAACTTTATAAATACCTGTTATTTGTCTAACAAGTAGTTCACTGTCAGAGTATATTTCTACATCCTCCGCCCCTGCTTTCAATGCTTCTTCTAATCCTCTTATTAAGGCTCCATATTCAGCCACATTATTTGTTGTCTTACCAATATATTCCGATATTTCTATTTTCCTGTTATCATTAAGAAATATTATGCATCCTATACCTGCCTCTCCTGGATTTCCACGAGAGGCACCATCGCAGTAAATCTTGGCTTTCATTCAGAAGAGACCTGTTGTTCTTCTTTATCTTCCTTTGCTTTAAAAAATAGGATACGTCCACATTGAGGACAATATTTTATTGACTGATTAAGTTTGATTTCCACATAAAGTTGTGGAGGAATATGTAGGAAACAGCCTTGACATACTGAATTTACCACTTCAGCAACAGCAAGACCTTTATGTTTTTTCATAAGTTCCCTGTACTCGTCATATATTTCTGGAGGCATATTAACGGCTATATTTTTCCTCGTATCTTTTAATTTTTCTATTTCATTTTCTACTCTCTTTATCTCATCTTCTAACTTTGCCTTTTCTTTTTCCAAATCAGTTTTTTTAGAAGATATTTCTGATTTGCTTTTTTCAAGTCTTTTTCTGTATTCATCCATATCATAAAGTATCAATAATAAGTTTTCTTCTTCCGTTTTTATTGCTTCTTCTACTGTCTTTATTTCCTGTAACAGGGCTTGATATTCCTTGTTCGTTTTTATTTGTGAAGTTTTCTCTTTTAATTTTCTTATTTTTTCATTTAAATCTTCTATCTCTCTTTCTTTATCCTTTTTCTTCTTTTCCAGTTCTGTTAATTTTTTGTTCTCATTTTCAAAATCTTTTTGAAATTTAGCAATTATTTCATCTATTTTTCTGATTTCGGAAGGTATAATTTCTAATTGCTGTTTTAATGTAAGAATCTGAGAATCTATTTGTTGTAATAAAATTAGAGTTTTTAACTCTTCAACCACTATAAACTTATCTCCTGTTTAAAAATGGGCCCACCAGGATTCGAACCTGGGACCAACCGGTTATGAGCCGGTAGCTCTGGCCAGCTGAGCTATGGGCCCAAATTGGAAAAACGTTACAAAATTACTATAACCTTAGAAATATAGATAAGTCAAGATTCTTTGATGAACTCTCTAAGCCAATTAAGAGTGCATAATCTTTTAAGTTTCCTCATTGCTCTTAATTCTAATTGTCTTACCCTTTCTCTTGATATAGCCAATTCTTTGCCAACCTGCTCAAGACTTTCAGGTTTTTCATTGTTTATTCCATATCTTTTAAGTAAAATTTCTTTCTCCTTTAAAGTAAGGATTTTGAATAGATTAAGTAGCTTCTCCCTTAACTCATCATGAAGTGATTCGACAAATGGATTAGGAGAATTACAATCTTCTAAAGTTTCTATGAGCAGCGTGTCATCACTGTCACCTATGCTTATGTCTATTGATATAGGGTCTTTTGTTGTTGAGCAAATTTCTTCAATTTTTTCAACAGGAATCTGAAGAATAGTGGATATTTCTTCTAAATCTGGTTCTCTATCATTTTTTTGAGCCATTTCCTTTAAAATTCTGTTAATTTTACATAAGTTATCTACCACATGAACGGGAATTCTTATTGTTTTAGAATGATCTGCAATTGCTCTGTTAATTGCCTGCCTTATCCACCACGTTGCGTATGTGCTAAATTTAAAACCTCTTTTATATTCAAATTTATCTACTGCTTTCATTAAACCAATATTACCCTCTTGTATTAAGTCTTCTAAGGTTAATCCTCTACCTGTGTATCTTTTAGCAACGCTCACAACCAGTTTTAAATTTGACTCTATTAGTCTATTTTTTGCATTAGAGAATTCGTGAAAAGTCTCTCGTATTTTTTGCATGGCTATAGAAAATTTATCATTTGAAATCCCTGTATAGCCACTTACATCAATACCTTGTAAAGCTATGTTAAATAATTTTTCAAGCTCTTCAAAAAACATTACAGTCAATTCATCTCTCAATGGTATATGAAAAAAGTTTTTTAAGATCTCTCTATTATTTTTTTTCCTTCTCATTATTGTCTTTATACTTTCAGATATGCAAAAAAATTGTTTTTTTATCTCTTCGTTATCTAAATCTTCCTCATCTAATAAATCCTTAGCTTTTTGAGGGTTTTGAACAAAAATTTCACTTAAAGAGATAATTTTGTTTTGTATAAATGGTATACTAAGGAGTTCTTTTATAAGTTCTTTCTTTTTTTCATTTATCTTACGGGCAAGAGCTTCTTCTTCCTGCCTGGTTAAAACAGGTATATTTCCTATAAGTTTAAAATATAATTTTAAAGAATCATGTATGTCATCTGCTTCTTCGAAGGTTTTTTCCTCTTCAGTCTTTGGAGAATAAGAATTTAAGAAATTAATAGACTCATCATAATCCTTCATTCTAATACCTCAGTATTTCATTTTTTTCTTTTATTAACCTTTGTAAATATTTTTCATCGCCTGATTTACCAATTTCTTTAATTTTTTTATCAATAAATTTAATCTTAATTTTTTTTATGCAGTCAGTTAGGCTTTGTATCATCGAGTCTTCACTTATTTCTGAAGTTATGATTAATTTTGATATTAGAGCTTTTTGTTCTTCCGTTAAATTATTAAGAAAACTACCTATAGAAAATGAATCTTCTTTAAATTTTTCTTTAAGTCTTGAATAAATTTCTCTTAACACGGGATTTCCGAACATTTCTACCGGAACCTCTTCAAAGATAAAAGCTAACTTATCAGGAAAAGATAAGCATATTCTCAATATAATCTCTTCTTCGTTTAATAGCCTTGCATTTTCTTTTCGTGCCCATATGCCTTCTTTTTTTCTATTTTGAATAATATTTTTTAACTCTTCCCTCAATGTAAGTTCATTCATAGAAGTTTTTTCTGAAAGCTCCTTTATCAACTCGTCTCTGTAAATTAAATTTCTTATATGACTTATTTTAGTTAAGATTTCATAAACCCTCTCATTTAAAGTTTTTTTATTTAATATATGCAAGTAGAACTCAACTGGAGTTAAAGCTTTGGAAATATAGCTTTTAAATTGTTTATCACCATATTTTTGTAAAATACTTGCTGGGTCATGACCTTTTGGTAAACTCACTATTTTAACCATGAATCCTGCTTGAAATAAGGGAGAAAGACTCCTATCCGTAGCTTTAATACCTGCTTCATCGCCGTCAAAAATAAGCAACATTTTATTAGTAAATCTTTTTATTTTGTTAAGTTGTTCGGAAGTTAAAGCTGTTCCAAGAGGAGCAATTGCATTCATAAATCCATACTGGTGAGATAAAATAACATCTAAATATCCTTCCATTAAAATTGCATAACCCTTCTCTTTTATATGTTGTTTAGCCTGAAATAAACCAAATATTGTATCACCCTTTTTAAATATTGGTGAATCTGGTGAATTAATATACTTTGGAACATCACTGTGGCTATCTATTGATCTGCCTCCGAAAGCAATAGTTTTCCCAGTTAAATCAGTAATTGGAATAATTATCCTATCTTGAAAAAAATCTGAAAAATTATTAACAAGCCTTGATATTCTGATTAATCTTTCATCAAACCCTTCCTTTTTTAAATATTCATAGAGCGAATTTTTTTCAGAAGGAGCATACCCTATTTTGAATATTTCTATACTTTCTCTTTCAATCCCTCTGTTTTTCAGATAGTTTTGAGCCTTATCTGATTCTTTAAGCTTTATTGAATAAAATTTTGATGCTATTTCATAAATTTTATAGATTTTATCTTTCGGAACTGAAGACTGAGTTTGAAGTTGAAGTTCTATCCCTGCCTTTGAAGCAAGAATAGATAGTGCCTCATTAAATGAAATTTTTTCATACTCCATTAAAAAACTTACAACATCGCCTCCTTTCCCACATCCAAAACAATGAAAAATTTGTTTTGAGGGACTTATAAAAAAAGAAGGTGTTTTCTCTGCATGAAAGGGGCATAAAGCCCTATAATTTTGTCCAGTTTTGTTTAGATTAATATATTCTGAAATTAAATCAACAATATCTACTTTATTTTTTACTTCTTCTAATATTTTTTGATAATCCATTCCGAAGGCTTATTATTGCCTTTTAACTCTTATAAATCCTGAGCACTCAAGTATCTCTATATTCTCACCTTCTAAGACCTTATCAAGTAGAAGATTTAAGCCCAAATTATCACTGGCTATATGACCTGCAATAACTACATTTATATGATTTTTTTCTGCTTCTTTACGATGATCTTCGCTTAAATGCATAGCTACTATAGTATTAATACCACTTGAGGCTATACTATGGAATATTTCCTTGGAACCTTCTGTGCCTCCTGTCATGTCAACAAATATTTTTCCAGCTTTTCTATCTTTATTCCCAATTAAAATTCTCGGACCAGCACTATTTTTCTCTGCTTCATTATACTCTGGTATTTCTAATAAAAGTTCTATAATATCATCAAGAGTATAGGGTTTTTTATCATCGAAAAGCTTTTGTAAGTAAGAAGCAACCATATTATCAGCAGGAGTATGAAGACATAGGAAAGGTATGTTTAAAAGCTTAGCAGCATCAACAGCCCTTGTATGATTTACTGGCATTAATCTTCTTTCAACTTCTTTAACTCTACTTTCCATCAAACTTTCAGCTATATTTATGGGAACTCCGAATCTACCAAGAATATCAGCCTGCATATACATAACCGCAAATAACCTTGCATATGCTCCACCTTCTGGATGATGAGATAGTATTGCATCAACTTTTTTGCCATTTTTTCTTAATGAATCAGCTAATAAGACCTCTCCAACTTCCATATCTATTCCAGCTAAAATGCAATTTATCTCTTCCTCTCCTGTGCCGAATAATATTCTGGAATCACTGTAGGGATTTTCTAAAGATTCTACATCAAAATATTTCTTTTTCTTTTCCGAAAGAGTTTCATAATCTTTTTTTCTTTTTTCCAACTCTTTAATTATAGATTCTTTTCCGCGAGGATCATTTTCTATTCCAACTTGGATTGCTTTTTTATAGAAATCTTTAAGTTTCATGCTTCCTCCTTGATAATAAAGAAATAGAGGAGTTCATAAAAAGAACTCCTCTATAATTGAAAAAATTATTTTGATATCATTTTTAGCTTCTTAGCTAACTTTTTCTTAGCAGCCAAAACTTTTTTCTTTCTTTTTACGCTTGGTTTTTCATAGTGCTCTCTCTTTTTGATTTCAGAAAGAATTCCCTCTCTTTCGCACTGTTTTTTAAAAAGTTTAAGCGCTGCCTCGAAAGAATCCATATCCCTTACATTTACAGAGGGCATTCAGTTCCTCCCCTCCTCTCTCTTCTAATTTTTAGATAAAATACTTTACCAGTAAAAAAGCAAAATAGTCAACAAATTTTATAATAACTTTTTGAAAATTAAAAAAAATCAATAATTAAACTCCAAAAAAATCCCTTATTTTTTGTATAATTATTTTCATAAAATTTAAGAAGGAGGTTTCTGTGCACTTTTTTGCCTACAAAAATGGAGAACTCTATGCAGAAGATGTTCCTGTAATGGAAATTATTAAAGAATTTGGCACACCCATCTATATTTATAGTTATGCAACACTTATAAGACATATAAGAGCCTATGAAGAGGCTTTTTGTGAAGTACCCCATATAATTTGCTATGCCGTTAAGGCAAATTCAAATCTTGCCATACTAAATCTTTTCGCTCAATTAGGACTTGGTGCAGATATTGTCTCAGGTGGTGAACTTTTTAGAGCATTAAAGGCAGGGATCAAGCCATACAAAATTGTGTTTGCAGGAGTGGGAAAGAGCGAAGAAGAAATAGAGTATGCTTTAAAAAATGATATATTGATGTTTAATGTGGAGTCAGAAGCAGAATTGAATAAAATCAATGAAATAGCAAAAAAATTAAGGAAAAAAGCCCATGTGGCATTGAGAGTAAATCCTGATATTGACCCAAAGACGCATAAATATATTGCCACAGGTCTTAAAACAAGCAAATTTGGAATACCCATAGAAAAAGCTCTTGAATACTATAAACTTGCTAAATCCATGACAAATATTGAAGTAATAGGTATACATAAACATATAGGTTCTCAGATTACTGATACTAAGGCCTATGTTGAGGCTTTATCAAAAATAATATCTTTATATGATAAACTTGCTAAATTTGATGTGAAAATTGACTATCTGGATATTGGAGGAGGATTAGGAATTACTTATAAAGATGAGGAACCTCCTAATCCTAAGGATTTAGCAAATGCCCTGATACCGTTACTTAAAAAGAAAAGAGGAAAAATCATCATAGAACCAGGAAGGTCAATTGTAGGTAACGCTGGAATACTGGTAACAAAAGTTTTATATACCAAGGAAACAGAAAATAAAAACTTTTTAATAATTGATGCAGGAATGAATGACCTTATCAGACCAACACTCTACGGGTCCTATCATGAAATTCAACCTGTAATACCGAAAAACAGAAATAAAATAAAAGCAGATATTGTAGGCCCCATATGTGAATCGGGAGATTTTCTTGCTAAAGAAAGAGAAATAGAAAAGTTATCGCCCGGTGAATATCTTGCAGTTATGAGCGCAGGAGCATACGGTTTTGCAATGTCATCAAACTATAATAGCCGCCCGAGAGCTGCTGAGGTATTAGTAAAAGGAGATAGATACGCTTTAATTAGAAAGCGAGAGACATACAAAGACCTCATAAGAAATGAAATCTTACCGGAGGAAATTCTGTTATGAAAACTATTGAGTTTGTAAAGATGCAGGGACTTGGCAATGATTTTATTCTCATTGACTGTATTAAGCAGGAGCTAAATGAACCTGATAAATTTGCAATTTCATATTGCAATCGCCGTTTTGGTATAGGTGCAGATCAGTTATTACTTCTTTATCCCTCCAACATTGCTGATTTTAAAATGAGAATTTTTAATTCTGACGGATCTGAAGTTGAAATGTGTGGTAATGGCATTAGATGTTTTGCTAAATACATATGGGACAGAGGACTCTCAAGCAAAGAAGTTCTCCAAGTGGAAACCCTCGCTGGCATTATAAAGCCTAAGAAAGTGGGTGAATTAGTCCAAGTTGATATGGGCAAACCTGAATTTAATCCATCAAAAATTCCTGTTGATGCAGAAGGAGAAAACGCCTTTGACTTACTACTTGAAGTATTAGGTTGGCATGTTAGATTAAACTGTGTTAGCATGGGTAATCCCCATGCTGTAATATTTCTTGAGGAAGACCCAAAGAATTTTGCTGTAACAAAGTATGGTCCTATAATAGAGACTCATCCAATTTTCCCAAAGAGAACAAATGTAGAATTTGCTTATATTAAAAATCCTGATGAAATCATAATGCGTGTTTGGGAAAGAGGTGCTGGTGAAACTCTTGCCTGTGGTACCGGTGCTTGTGCCACAGCAGTAGCTGCAATTTTCAAAGGACTAACCAATAAAAAAGTAACCGTTCATCTTTTGGGAGGAGACTTACAGATAGAATTAGCAGATGACGGACATGTATATATGACAGGCCCTGCAGAGGAAGTCTTCGAGGGCAAAATAAAGGTAACTTAAAAAATCAAACTGAAATTTTTACTTTTTGGATAATTATTAATTTTCAATAATAAAAATGAGCCGTGGAGGATTCGAACCTCCGACCCGCTGATTAAGAGTCAGCTGCTCTGCCAGCTGAGCTAACGGCCCAACAAAAATAGATTACAAAAAAACAGGTTAAAAGGTCAACTTAAATAGTTATTCTTTATAGTTTTT
>JAOAGB010000051.1 GCA_026415995.1 Thermodesulfovibrio sp.
AATGGTAACAAAAGCTGAATTTATGTCAATGGAACAAAGATTTACCAGCTCTATTGAAAAAATAAGAGAGGCTTTAAGACTTTCCCTCCTTGAAATTCATGATGATTTAGAGGAAATAAAATTTAAAATGAAATTCTATGATTTTGATTTCCTTTTAAAACAAAATGACCATCTTGCAGGAGTGTTAAAGGACATACTTGAAGAGAGAAAATCTCTTTCTCAAAGAATGAAAGATTTTGAAGAGAGATTAAAGCTTGTTGAGGCGAAGTAAATTGATAGCTTTTTTTTTGCCACAAAAATAGAGTGTGAATTATTATATGGAGAAATAAGAGATAAATCTGAGTGCTCTATCAAAAACATCCCCTTTATTAAGGGTAAAATAAAAAACTTCGAAATTCTTCTTTGCCTTTCTGGAATAGGGAAGGTAAATTCATCTATATCCTCTGTTGTTGCCTTTCAAAATTTTCCTGTATCCAAAGTCATCATCTCTGGAGTAGCAGGTGCCTATCCTTCTTCAGGTCTTAATGTGGGAGATTTAGTTTTAGCTGAAAAAGAAATAAATGCCGATGAAGGGCTTTTAATAAACTGCGATGACAGGAATGAATCTTTTATATTCATAAATGCTGAAGAAATCCCTTTATACTTACCTGATTACTTAAAAGATTTAAAAACTGGGGTTTTTCTTACAGTGTCTGCCTGCACAGGAAATCTTAATAGAGCAAAATTTCTTGAAAGACAATTCAATGCACTTTGTGAAAACATGGAAGGATTCGCAATAGCAAAGGCTGCTAAGCTTTATAATGTTCCTGTAACCGAAATAAGAAGCATAAGCAATATGGTTACTGACAGAACCCATCTTTTAAAACTTAAGGAGGTTAAAAAAACTGCTGAAATTGTCCAAAGTTTTATACTGGACAATATTTCTTTATTTAGTTAGCAGATGGGTTTTCTTCGGCTTCTCCTTTATCTTTAGCAATATTCTGAGGATTTTGGCTTTCTATAATCTGAGTTATAATTTTCTTAACACTTTCCTTTAGTTTTTTATATTCATCACCTGCGTAATTTATAAAGGATTCATAATATTTCAAAGCCTCTGTTTTATTATCCATTCTGTAATATGCTACAGCAAGATTATAGTGAGTTTCTGGATTTTTAGAGTCAAACTCAAGTGCTTTCAAGAAAAATTTAACTGCCTCTTCATATTGTTCTTGATTAAGATATACAAGCCCTGTATTTGCATAAGGTAAAGCAAAAGAATTATTAAGATTTATGGCTTTTTCAAACTCTTTTAAAGCCTCTTCGGCTTTATCGAGATAGAAAAGAGCAAGACCATAATTGTTATGAAGTTCTGGGGATTTAAATTCCTTAGATATTAATTCTTCATAAATTTTACAAGCCTCTTCAAATTCCCTGTATCTTAGCAGTAAATTGGCCTCTTCTAACTTTTCTTCAAATGAGATTTCCTTTTCCATAGGAAAAATTATATCAAAATCACTGCTGTTTTGTATACATATACCATGGTTTTTCAGAGGGTCTTTCAATACCACATAGCTTTGCTACAGCCTCAACAATCTGATTAGCGTTGAAAGGTCTTATAATCACATTGTCAACTAATTTATTTTGTATGAGATTTATAATTTCCTGTTTAGGTGTATCTGCTGAGATTATGAGAAGAATTTTTATTTTTGATCTGTCCTTAACTTTTTGCAAAAAAGGCAGTGTGCTTTTTCCATCTAAAACCGAATCTATTACTAAAGCAGAAAAATTTAGATCATTTTCAATAATTTTTTCAAGTTGATGAAGATGCTCCACAAATTGTCCATTAATTGATGTTAAATCCTTCAATGCCCAACTAACTGCATTTGTAATATCCTTCTGCACACATATTAATACTTTCTTTTTCATTATGACTCCTTTCTCAGGATTTTACCCAAAAAATCTAAGGATTTCTTCACTCCTTCAGTTTTAAAAATCTCGCTAAACTGTGATACATCCATTATAAAATAACCTTCCCTTTTCTTCACAGTAACCATAAAAGCCTGTAAAAAACCCTGTTCAGAAAGCAATATCTCCACTGCATAATCTTCATCCCTTTTCCACACAGAAAAACACTTTAAATATAAACCTTCTTCAATCTTAAATTCTTTGTTTGATATCTCTTTTATATTTAATTCCTCCATATCAATCCTTACGGGAAACAAATCTTTCACCTCCCCTATCTCCCTTATTTTTATAGGCTTTGGTTCCTTTTCCTTTTTTAAAACAATATCACATATGCTTTTTCCCATAGATAGCCATCTTTTTTCATATTTTGTTAGTGGTTCGTCTATAGTCGGAGTTGAAAGGTTAACTGAAAAACATCCGAGAAAATTACATTCTTGCAAAGTAAAATCAACAAAGGGATAATCATCTGTTCTAATCCTTATCTCTCCATTGTGTATTAGTTTTTTTGCATAGATATAAAGATTTTCTCTTTTTGTAAGTCTCTTTTCTTCGTGAGATTTCTTAAACCACGGGTCTGGATAGTTCATAATTATTTTTTTCACGCTACAGTCTTTGAATAAAAGCTGAAATGCCCAGTATGCATCAAGCTT
>JAOAGB010000106.1 GCA_026415995.1 Thermodesulfovibrio sp.
GGCTGGCTGTTGCTTCATCAAATATCAGAATCTTAGGCTCTCTTAAAATCGCCCTTGCTATGGTAATCCTCTGCTTCTGGCCTCCCGAAAGTAAAACCCCTCTTTCTCCAACCATGGAATCATAACCATCTGGTAAATTAACTATAAATTCATGGGCATCCGCCATTTTAGCAGCTCGTTCAACCTCTTCTTTTGAAGATGTAATATTTCCAAATTTTATATTATTTATTACTGAGTCATTGAATAAAACAATATCCTGTGTAACAAGAGCAATTTGGGAACGCAAGCTATGAAGAGAAAGCTCTTTTATACTGACTCCATCAATTAATATATCACCATCTATTGGATACCAAAATCCTGCAATAAGGTCTGCTATGGTGCTTTTCCCTGCACCAGAGGGACCCACAATGGCAACAGTTTCTCCTGGTTTTATTTCAAAGTTTATATTCTTTAAGGCATAATCCTTAGAGAGAGGATACTTAAAAGAAACCTCTTTAAAAACTATGTGTCCCTCTATCTCCCTTTCCTGTCCCTTTTCAGGTTCATGCTCAACAAATATAATCTCTCTAAGTCTCTCTATAACATTTCTACCCTTTTGAAAAGATGCATTAGCTCGACTAAGTCTTCTCAGAGGTGTATACATTAAAATTACTGCTGTAGCAAAAGAGAAAAAATCTCCCGATGAAATTTTATCGCTTACAACAAGATAACCACCATAGAATATAATCAAAGCCACACCCACTCCTGCAATAGTCTCTGTCATAAGATTTGCAAATTCTTCTGTTCTAACCTCTCGCATAATGTTTCTATAATGTTCTTGTAAAGCATTTTTATATCTCTTAATCATGTCAGCTTCCATTGTGAATGCTTTAATTATCTTTATTCCGCTAAGGGTTTCATGTATTAGGGTTGTAACCTTTGCAATTCTTAAACGTGTTTTCATTCCAAGGTCTTTTAACTTTTTTCCAATTGTTGCTATGGCATAAATCATGAGTGGCAGAACAACAAAGGAAAGTAAAGCTAAATCCCATCTACGATAGAAGGCAACTCCTGCAAGAACAATTACTGTTAGCCCTTCCACAAAAAAGTCCTTTATTGTATAGGAAACTGTACGGTTTAATAAGTCCACATCATTTAAAACTTTAGAAATTAAGTTGCCTGAACTGTCTTTACAAAAAAAAGACATTGGTAACTTTAAAAGCTTTCTGTAGACAGCATCTCTAATGGTTCGAACAATTTTTGCTCCAATTGAACTCATAAGATAATTATTAATAAAGGTAAAGGTACCTCTGAGAGCAAATAATGCGATAACGCCCAAAGGGATGAGATATAAAAATTCAGAGGATTTTTTTAAAAATATTTCATCCATTGCAGGCTTCACAGACCATGCAATAGCTCCATTTATTCCTGAGATGGCTAAACTGCAGATTAATGCAAAAATAAGCCTAATTCTGTGTTCTTTTAATAGTCTCCAGAAAACAGCCAAGTCATCAATGAAGGATTTTTTAAATTTCAATTTAAACTGTTTTTCTATTTCCATATTTTTTCCCATGCTTTAGCATACTTTAAAAAGGAATGAAAACTATAAAATATGGCAAGGATAAACCCTCTTAATCCATCAAGAAATCCTAACCTTAAAATAAACATTTTAAAAAATGTAAAAATAGGTGTAATAATCATCTTTATAAATATCCTATATTTTGATGAATTTTTTTTTAGAATTTCCATTGCAGAAAGGGTAGAGTATTTTTGCATTTTTTCTATAAAATCCTCAATACTCTGATATGTATAATGCAATAGAGGTTCCTTAAGATAATCGGTTTTACCTTCTATGACAACTTTTTCATGAACCTGTCTTTCTTCCATTTTCCCTTTATCTCTCTTAAAAAGTCTTAGCGTATAATCAGGCCACCAGCCACTGTGTTTAATCCACTTTCCTAAGAAAAAATTCTTTCTTGGGATAAAATATCCTGCCATATCTTTATCTTTAATTTTCTCCAGAATCTCCCTTTTCAATGCCTCAGTAACTCTTTCGTCTGCATCAAGAACTAAAACCCATGGAAGGGTTGTTCTGTCAATGGCAAACTGTTTTTGCCATGAAAAACCTTTCCATTCAATCTGAAAAACCTTATCCGTATATTCACGACATATCTCAAAGGTTCTATCATGGCTAAAGGAGTCCACTATCACTATTTCTTCAAAATCTCTAACTGACTCAAGGGCATCACGAATGTTTTTCTCTTCATTTTTCGTAATTATTGCTACTGAGACAGGGATTTTCAAAAAACCTTAGCCTCCTATGGTGGACATGGGTCTTAAAGGTTGTGATTGCTCTGACATGCCCTGAGGTTTTAAATGAATTGTTCTTATAATTGTTTCCTTTATTTCTTCTGTAGATGCACCACTTCGTAAAATTCTTTTTAAATCCAGTTCCCTATCTGAAAAAAGACAAGGTCTCAGCTTTCCCTCTGCAGTAAGCCTCAATCTATTACACCTTACGCATATATGAGTTGTTATGGGACTTATAAATCCGACAATCCCCTTTGCTCCTTCGAGCATGAAGTATTCTGCCGGACCTGATTTTTTCATCTGAAATGGAATAAGTTTCCCAATTTTGTTTTCTATCTTTTCCTTGATCTCATCTTTGGGCATAAAAAGTTCCTTTTTCCATGCATTTTGACCAATTGGCATAAACTCTATAAACCTAATCTGATATTCTACCTCTTTGCTCCAAAGGGCAAATTTTTCTATTTCATCATCATTAATACCTTTCATTACAACCACATTTACCTTAACAGGCTTTAGACCAACCTTATTTGCCTCCTCAATACCATCAAGAACTTCACCTATTGAACCAACTCTTGTAATAGTTCTAAATTTATCTTGATTAAGGGAGTCAAGGCTAACATTCACTCTTTTTAAGCCTGCTTTATATAAATCCTTAGCAAATTTTTTAAGAAGAACTCCATTTGTGGTCATTCCAATGTCTTGTATGCCTTCTATCTTTGCAAGCCTTTCAATAAAACTAACTATTCCCTTTCTTAAAAGTGGTTCACCACCTGTAATTCTTATCTTTGTTATTCCTAAATCTACTCCTATTTCAACAATTTTTAGTATTTCCTCATAACTAAGGATCTCATGATGAGGCAAAAGGTTGCTAATACCTTCCTCAGGCATGCAGTAAATACATCTAAGATTGCACCTATCAATAATAGAGATTCTTAAATAATCTATATTTCTGTTGAAGTTATCCTTCATTGTTTAGGTTTTGTTTTTGTTTTAGATTTTGACTTTGTCCCAGCATTTTGACTCTTAAGTATTTCACCTATCTTTTGCTGGGCGATCTCTGCTTCCTTTGATTTAGGATATCTCTCAATAACTCTCTCAAAGACTACCTTTGCTGTTTTTCT
>JAOAGB010000074.1 GCA_026415995.1 Thermodesulfovibrio sp.
AACTATGAAAAGGCTCTCCAAATATTCAAAAAAATCAAGGACATTAGTGCTTTAGGATATAGTTATTGCGGATTAGGAGGAAGTTCAAGGATAGACGGCAAATTTTCAGAATCCTTGAAGTTCTATCAACAGGCAAACGAAATATTCAAAAAAATAGAAGATAAATTCGGAACAGCCTATTCCTATTGCGGGATTGGAAATGCTTTTAGAATGATGAATAATTTAAAAGAAGCTGAAAAGAACTTTAATAAAGCTATTTCAATATATAAAGAAATAGGAGACATAGTAAGTTCCTCATATACCTTATGGAGTCTTGCTATTACTAAACTAATTAGTGAATATAAGAGTAAAAAAAAGATTAAAGACTATCAAGAAGCTTTTAATTTTATATTGCTTGCAGAAAAAAATTTCAAAAAATGTAATGACCCGAGAGGCTTAATTTACTGTAAAATTATCAAAGCCATGATACATTATCTAAAACATAACAAAAGCAGATACAAAAAAATATTAATAGATGCAATTAACAACGCTAAAAATTATGATTTTATTTTAGAAAAAAAATACGCTCAAGGAATATTGAATGGTAAATATCCAGTCCCTTACAATATTCCTTAACTTATAAATTAAAGCTTATGATGGCAAATGAAAAAATACTAACTATACCAAATGTTTTAACAGCTTTACGAATATTTCTTGTGCCTCTATTTATCTTTTCTATGAATACAAAAGACTATTCTCTCGCGCTCAAAATTTTAATCTTAGCTGGGATAACTGACAGCCTTGATGGTATAATTGCAAGGAAATTTAATCAAATTTCTAAATTTGGAATTTTCCTTGATCCTTTAGCAGATAAATTTCTACTAATCAGCATCATGATAACCTTTTATATACATCAATTAGTTCCAAGATGGTTTATATTCATACTTTTTACAAGAGATATATTAGTAGCACTTGGTTGGTTAGAAGCCTATTTAAGAAAAAAGAAATTAATGAATCCTCTTTTTTTAGGGAAAATATGTAATGCCTCTCAAGTAATTATTTTTAGCTATGTTCTTTTTGCTTTAAATTTTAATCTTCCAAAGCCTTCTTCTGTTTTCTATTTATTAATCTCCTTTATAGCTATAGTTTCATTTATTCAATATTTCATAGAGAGATTAAGCAATGATAACCAGAGGAGTTAAAATTGAATACATCGCCCCTAATAGTCCTGCAGAAAAAGTTGGACTCAAAAAAGGAGATATCATAATATCAATAAATAGACACAGGATAAAAGACGCTTTAGATTTAATGTTTTATGCTTCAGAGGAAATTCTAAACTTAGCTGTTCTTAGAGCAGGACAAACAATTAATCTAAATATAAAAAAGGGATATGAATCATTAGGAATAGAGGTAGAAACATTCAGAATAAAAAGATGTCGCAATAAATGTCTTTTTTGTTTTGTAGAACAACTTCCAAAAGGACTTAGAAAATCCTTATATATTAAAGATGAAGACTATAGAGCGAGTTTTCTGTATGGTAACTATATAACTCTAACAAATTTAACGAAGGAAGATTATGGAAGGATAAAAAAATTAAATTTAAGTCCCCTCTATGTTTCTGTTCATGCAACAGATCCTGAGATAAGAAGTAAGTTATTAGGCAATTATGATGCTCCTCCTATTCTTTCAGAACTAAAAAAACTGGTAAAAAATAAAATTAGATTACATACACAAATTGTCTTATGTCCGGGTTTAAATGATGGAACAGTTTTAGAAAAAACCATAATGGACCTATACAAACTTTATCCCTATGTGAGCTCTATAGCGATTGTTCCGGTAGGACTAACTAAATATCACAAAAATAATCTTCAACCTGTAACAAAACAAAAAGCTGAAGATGTAATCTCAATTGTAGAGGGTTATCAAAAAAGATTTTTTAGAAAACATGGCTTAACAATAGTATATCTTGCCGATGAATTCTACATTAAAGCTGAAAGAAATTTCCCTTCCATTAAATTTTATGATGATTTTCCTCAAATTGAAAATGGTGTTGGTATGGTTCCCCTATTCCTTCACAAAATTAAAAAACTAAACGTCCCTACCATAAATTTGAATAAACGAGTTGTTACTTTCACTGGCATTTCATTTTATCCCTTTTTATTGGAATTCATTGAAAAAATAAAGAAAAAAAATATTTCCATTGATTTAATACCTATAAAAAATAACCTGTTTGGCGAACTAATTACTGTCACAGGATTGTTAGCAGGAGAAGACATAATTAAAGGATTAGCTCCATATGTAGAAAAACACAATTTTGTTATTGTTCCTGAGGTCACTATGAAGGATAGCGAGAATAGATTTTTAGATGATATGACTCTAAATGATATTGAAAAAATATTGGAGGTTAAAACATTAAAAGTAGGCTCTGAGCCATCAGATTTAATTTCTGTTTTAAAAAATTTGAATTAAATGTCCATCCAATTAAGATGTTTTTTTTGGAATTTTTGATTTATAATTAAAAAAATTATGCAATAGGGAGGCAAAGTGGTTGATATAGCTTTTCTTAAAGAAACAGCAAAAAATCTTAGAATTGAAATTTTAAAAATGCTCACAAACGCGGGATCAGGGCATACAGGAGGAAGCCTTTCTGCTGCTGATATTGTAACAGCACTTTATTTTTATAAAATGAGACATGATCCAAAAAATCCTCAATGGAAAGAAAGAGATAGATTCATACTTTCCAAAGGACATGCAGCACCTGTGCTCTATGCTGTGCTCTCTCTTTCAGGATATTTTGACAAGTCTCTTCTAAATACTCTTCGTCAAATAAACTCTCCTTTACAGGGACATCCCTGTTGTAAAAGTCTTCCAGGAATTGAAGTCTCAACAGGGTCATTAGGACAGGGGCTCTCTGTAGCTAATGGTATAGCAATGGGCTTAAAATTAGACAGTAGCTCTGCAAGAGTTTACTGTCTACTTGGTGACGGAGAAATTCAAGAGGGACAGGTCTGGGAAGCAGCAATGACCGCTTCCCATTACAAATTAGACAACTTATGTGCCATTGTAGATAATAACGACTTACAAATTGATGGTTACTGCTCTGAAGTGATGAATATATCTCCAATTGATGAAAAGTTTAAAGCCTTTGGATGGAATGTTTTAAAAATAGATGGCCATAAAATGGAAGAAATTGTGGAGGCTCTCGATGAAGTAGAAAAAATAAAAGGAAAACCTTCTCTTATTTTAGCAAAAACAATAAAAGGGAAGGGAGTTTCCATATTTGAAGGTAAAGCTAAATATCATGGCATAGCTCCTACTCAGGAGGAGCTTAAAATAGCACTTAAGGAGCTTAACAATGGGAAAAACTGAATGTGCTTGCACATTAAATAACCTATCAGAATTTGTTGGTAAAGATATGGCAACAAGAGATGCCTACGGCATAACTCTTGTAGAATTGGGTAAAAAATATCCTAATATAGTAGTTTTAGATGCTGATTTGAGTTGTTCAACAAAAACAGCGCTTTTTGCAAAAAACTTTCCGGAAAGATTTTTCAATATGGGCATATCTGAGCAGGACATGATGGGAACTGCTGCTGGATTGGCCTTAACAGGAAAAATTCCTTTCGCATCAACTTTTGCAATTTTCGCCACAGGAAGAGCATGGGAACAAATTAGACAAACC
>JAOAGB010000083.1 GCA_026415995.1 Thermodesulfovibrio sp.
CTTGTTCATGTAATTGCAGCAAAAGCAGTGGCCTTTAAAGAAGCTCTTTCTGAGGAATTTAAAGACTATCAGAAAAAAGTTGTAAAAAATGCTAAAACTCTTGCTAATGCTTTGAAAAAAAGAGGATTTAAACTTGTTTCCAATGGAACAGACAATCATCTCATGCTTGTTGACTTGACTAATTTTAATATAACTGGTAAAGAAGCAGAAGAAGCTCTTGACAAAGCAGGAATTACAGTAAATAAAAACACTGTCCCCTTTGATACAAAACCGCCAACAGTCACATCAGGTATAAGAATTGGAACACCTTGTGTAACAACTCGTGGTATGGGAGAAGAAGAAATGGAGGAAATTGCTGAAATTATCGATAGAATTATCAAAAATATTTCTAATGAATCTGTTATTAAAGATATGCAGAAAAAAGTTCAAGCTTTATGTAAAAGATTTCCTATCTATTGATTTTGTCTAAGTTCTCTAAAAAATTTCTGCAAAATATGGCGGCATTCATCCTCAAGAATGCCGCTTTGTATTTCTACTTGATGATTAAGTCTATTGTCTTGAAGAATTCTATATAAACTTACTACTCCTCCACCCTTTGGATCATGGCAACCATAAACTACTCTCTTAATCCTTGCATTAACTATTGCTCCTGAACACATGATGCAGGGTTCCTTTGTTACATATAAAGTAGCTTCCGTTAGTCTCCATGCGCCAATAATCTGTGATGCTTGTCTTATAGCTAAAATCTCTGCATGGGCAGTCGGATCAAAAGTGGTTTCCTTCTGATTGTATGCTCTTGAAATAATCTCTCCATCTATAACAAGCACAGCTCCAACAGGAATTTCACCTTTTTCATATGCCTTTTTTGCTTCAATTAAGGCTTCTTTCATGAAATGGATGTGAGAAGCCAGTTCGTCCACTCCTCGATACCCTGTCCTGTTTTACAGGATACTTCAAATATCTTTATTTTGGGATTAAGAAATTGAGCATCCTTTTTTATTTTATCAATGCTTACATCAAGTAAATCTTTAAGATCAACCTTGTTTATTATCAAAACTGAAGATTCCTGAAACATAAGAGGATACTTAAGAGGTTTATCATCTCCCTCTGTTAAGCTCAAAATCATTACTTTAACATCCTCACCAACTTTAAATTCTGCAGGGCAAACAAGATTTCCAACATTTTCAATAAATAAAATATCTAAATCTTTCAAAGGTAACTCTCTCGCAGCATCAGCTATCATGTTTGCATCAAGATGACAGGCACCCTCTGTATTAATCTGAACCACAGGAACTCCAAGTCGGTCAATTCTTTCAGCATCATTAGTACCTGTTATGTCTCCCTCTATTACACCAACTTTAACTCTATCTTTAATCGCACTAATAGTCTTTTCAAGAAGAGAAGTTTTACCAGCACCCGGAGAACTCATCAAATTAATAACATAGACACCCGCCTCTTTAAACATCTTTTTGTTTTCTTCTGCTATCCTTTCATTGGCATCAAGTATCTTTGTGGTAACCTTAATTTTCATTACTTACCTCCATTTCTGTAATATTAAGTTCTTTGCCTGAAATTAAATTGATTGAAAAACTTCCACAACTGGGGCATTCAAAAATAAGATAATTTTCATTGCTTTCAAAGTCCTTTCCACAGTCTCTACAAATTCCTCTAACAGGGATTTCTTCAATTATTAAGTTTGCTTTCTCAGCAGGAGTTCCCTCTTTTAAGACATTAAATGCAAAAAGCAGGGCATCAGTCATAACACCTGTTGCCCTGCCCACTATAACTTTTATTGAGTCTATTTTAGTAAACCCACTTCTATCACATTCACTAACTGCGATCTTTATCAATTCAGTAGCAATTGATGCTTCATGCATCAGCCCTCTTGCTCCTTCTCCTTAGCAACCTCCTTCTCATAAGCCTCTTTTCCGGCTTCAAAAGCCTTTGTTATAGCAGACTTTTTTTCATCTAAGCTTTCTTTTGCTTTGTCAAAAGTTGATGTAATTTTCTCTCTTGCTTCTTTAATATATGTTTCTGCCTTTTCTTTAACATCCTCAGCGGTTTCTTTTATCTTAGCCCTTGTCTCTCTGCCTGTCTGAGGAGCTAACAACAAAGCTAAACCAGCACCAACTATTCCACCTAATAAAAAAGACATGAAAACTGATTTTGCACTGAATCCTTTTTCTTCATCCATTTTATTTACCTCCTTTCTTTAGATTTTCTAAAAAAACGGATGCTGCAACACTAACGGCAGTTTTCAATGCACTGCTTTTTATGGAAAGAGAATTCTTTACTTTATCAACAGTAACGACGAGTTCAGAAATAATAAAAGTTAATCTCTCAACAACCCCTGCAAGCTCTTTAACTTTTTCAGTTACTTCATTAACATCATCGACAGATGATTTAATTCCCTCAATAACCTTTTCAGTTTCATAAATAGCAGGATCTAACTTTGTTTTAGTTGTATTAAGAAATTCCTTAAATGCATTAATTCCTCTCCTTAATTCTACAGCCACTACAATTAGAAAAATGAGTGCTGCTATAAGACTTAGAGTGGCAAGAAAATATCCAATGCTTAAGATAATAACCCATGTTTCACTCATAAGTACCTCCTTCAAAGAAAGGATAACATTTTACTTAGCATTATGGCAAATTTTTTAAATGTTTTTTTACATATAAAATTCTTTGGAAAACAGTAAGCCAGCTAAGGAGTGTTAACAATAAGATAGTATAATACAATAAAGAGGTAAGACATCCAAAAGCAAGCAAAATAAGTCTTTCAGGTCTTTCTATCAAACCTATATTGCATGGAACTCCTAATCCTTCAGCCCTTGCTCTAACATAAGAAATTAGAAATGAAGATAGCATGCATAGAAGAGTTATGATTAGTGCCTCTGTATTATAAATTCTAAAAAAATACCATGCTATTCCTATAAAAATAAATCCATCAGCAATTCTGTCAAGAGTAGAATCAAATAAAGCTCCAAATTTAGTTGCTCTTCCATTCACTCTTGCCAAAATACCATCGAGAAGATCAAAAGCTCCACCTGCAAGAATAAGAATGCCACCTAAAAAAAGATGAAACGGAATTATAAAAGCAGAAAAGGAAGTAATAATCATACCAATAAAAGTAATAATATTGGGATTTACAGGAAAAGCTTTAGCTATAGGAGTAAGAGGTTTATCTAAAAAATGGCTAAACTTTTCACTTAGCAAGCTATCTTTCCCTCTTTCCTTCTATAAACTCCTCCACCATATTTTTTGCAACTTCATCAGGATACTGTACTCTTGGATGCTTCATAAAATAAGCTGAGGGTGAGATAAGTAAACCACCTATGCCCCTGTCAAGAGCTAATTT
>JAOAGB010000046.1 GCA_026415995.1 Thermodesulfovibrio sp.
ATGAACTTTACAGCAGAAGGACAAAAGGCATAAAATTAGGACTTGAAAGGATTTTTGCAGTCCTTGAAAAATTTCATAATCCCCAAAATAGTTTTCCCACTGTCCATATTGCAGGAACAAATGGAAAAGGTTCTGTATCAAAAATAATCTATTCTCTTCTTAAAGCTCATGGATTAAAGGTTGGACTCTTTACTTCCCCCCATCTTACGAGATTTACGGAAAGAATTATAGTAAATGAAATGGAAATATCAGAAGAAGATGTTATCAGACTCATTGAAAAAATAAAACCCTATTCAGATGAGCTTACTTTTTTTGAGTATATAACTGTTATGGCTTTTTTGTACTTTCAAGAAAAGAAAGTTGACTATGCTGTGCTCGAAACTGGAATGGGAGGAAGACTTGATGCAACAAATGTAGTTAAACCAGAAATATCTGTAATTACAAGCATAGGTCTTGACCATCAAGAGTTCTTAGGTTATGATTTATTCTCTATTGCAAGGGAAAAAGCAGGAATAATAAAGGAGGGAGTTCCTGTGGTCTCCTCCTCTCAGGAAAAAGAGGCTGAAGAAGTAATCATAAAAAAAGCAGAAGAAAAAGGTTCTGCATTATTTATTTACGGTAGAGATTTCGCTGCCGAATTAAAATCTATTAGTCTTGATGGTATTGTCTTTGATTTTTATCCCTCAAGTCTGTATACTTCAAATTCTAAATCTTCAGCCTTAAGCCTTAAGTCTGATTTACATCTGTCCCTTACAGGGCTTCATCAAATGGAAAATGCATCTGTGGCATTAAAAGCTTTTATAACCATATATCCCTACTGGGATGAATTTACGATTAGAGAAACATTAAAGAAAATAAAAATGCCAGGAAGGCTTGAAGTAATCTCCAAGGAACCAATTGTAATTCTTGACATTGCTCATAATCCACAAGCTGCGTCTTACTTGGTGAAATCGTTGAAGAGGTTAACAGAAAAAAAACCTGTAGTTGTATTTGGTGTAATGAAGGACAAAGATGTAGAGGGTATTTTAAAACAATTTGAAGGCTATGCAGAAAAAATATTCTTTACCTCTCCCAGATATGAAAGAGCTCTTCGATTTGAAGAATTAGTAAAAAGATTAAATGGATACTCAAAAAACATTCAAGCCATTCCAGATGTTCCAATAGCCCTTAAAGAGGGTTTATGTATGTGTGAAAAAAATTCAGAATTATTCCTTCTTTGCACAGGTTCTGCCTATTTGATTGGAGAGATAAAGGAGGCTTTAGGAGAAAAATCATCCCTAAGAAATCTGGGAGAGCTTATATGATTGTTTTCATAATTTTTATTATTTTATTTTTACCAACATTCTCCTCCGCAGTAGAAATTACCTCGGACACGTTAGAGAGATTCGAGGAAGAAAAAAAATATGTAGCTACTGGAAACGTCACAATGATTGGAGAAACATTTAAATTACAAGCTGACAAAGCAGCCTATTATGAAGATAAAAATGAAATAGATGCATTAGGCAATATATTTTTTGAAGATGAAGATTTAAAAGCATGGGCACATGAAGGGAATATAAACGTAGATAAAAAAACAGGAGTTCTAAGAAATGCCTTAATTCACATAAAAAAACAGGACATATGGATTGGTGCTGAAGAAATAGAAAGATTAAGTGAAATAAAATACAAAGCAAAAAAAGCAACCTTTTCAACCTGTGAACCGGAGAAAGACAGATCTCAACCATGGTGTTTTACAGCTGAAACGGTTAACTTAGTTATAGATGAAACTTTATTAGCAAGTGCAACAACATTTAAAGTGAAAAATATTCCCATTGCTTTCTCCCCTATTTTTTGGGGACCAGGAGGCAATACTAAAAAATCAGGTTTTCTTCCTTTAAAATTGGGTAACTCAAACACAAGAGGATTCCAAATAAGCCCAGCCTATTATCTGGTTATAGACAGTAATAAAGACGCAACTTTCTATATTGATTATTTTTCAAAAACAGGCATTGGCAAAGGAATTGAGTATAGATACTTAAGTTTTGATACAAAAGGAATGTGGTACGCATATCAAATAAATGATAGAGTTACAGATAAGAATTATCAGGAATTGCGCGGAGTGCATCTACAAAAACTAAAGGGGCTTGATCTTTTGATAGATATTAACTATGTAAATAAAAAAGATTTTTATAAAGAATATGGTGATGTAAGGGCTTATAACTCTACTTATCTTTTTAGGGATTATGGGAAAGATTTACAGGCGAAATATGACAGATTCCTTCAGTCCTCGTTAGAACTTTCTGCTCAAGCTGTAGGTGGAAGATTTTACTTATTAGGACAGGGATGGAAAGACTTAAAAAATGAAGGCATGAGCCTTCCTGTTAGGGGAGAATTTGGTTATGTTGTTTATCCTTATAAATTAGGACCCCTTAATGTAAGTTTTAATGCAAACATTGGCGAATACTACAAAGAGGATGGACTTAAAGGACAGAGATTAGAATTAAATCCTCAAATAACAAATACTATAGGAGATAGCATAAAACTTGCACAAAATTTAAATGCAAGAGCCATATTTTATAATCTCGAGAAAACTTCACCATACAACGATGTATCAAACAGAGAAATGATTCAATATAATGCAAAAGCTTTTATGAGACTATACAAGACAGAAGATAGTTTCACTCATATTATTGAGCCATTTATAGAAGGAGTTTTTATCGGAGTAAACAGTAAACCTCCTATCTTAAAGGATGCTGAACTTATAGATGATACAGCAATAATAAGGGCAGGAGTTTATAATAAACTAAATTTTAATAATATATCCTTAGAAGGAAGAATAGCCCAAGTTTATGATTTTAGGGCTAAAGGAGATTGGGATAAGTTGTATCCAATACTTATAGAAGCTAAAGCATCTTTCTGGAAAGTAAGCCTTGGATTTGATACATATCAAAATATGGCAAAAAAAAGAATGGAAAGACTAAACAGTTGGATAAGCTTTTCTCCCGATGAAAATACATCTTTATCTTTTAGTCAGAGATATACTCGAGATGGAGCATTAAATCCTTCCTATCTGTGGGCTCCAACTTTAAGAGAACAATATGATTTTCAAGAAACAGAAGGTGGGATAAAAACATATGCTATGACCTTGGTTAAAAAAATCTCTGAAAAATGGTCCTTTAGCGGTAATATAAATTATGATTCAAAAGGTGCTGGGTTAAGAGATAGTTATCTGCAGATAAGATATACTGAGAAATGCTGGGCTTCAAATATAACACTGTCAAGAAAACCTGTTATTAGAGAAGGTAGAGAAACATCAGAATTTAATGTCCTTTTGATTTTTGAATTAAAAGGAATAGGTGCCATTAAACTGCTATAAGATGAACAGAGTGATAATATTTAATAAACCACAAGGTATAACAAGTCAGCAGGCTATAAGTGAAGTAAAAAAAGTTCTCAAAGTCAAAAAAGTCGGCCATGCAGGAACACTTGATCCTATAGCAACAGGAATTTTACTTATTTGCACTAATGAAGCAACAAAAATTACTCCTTTCCTAATGGAACTTGAAAAGGAGTATGTCTTTAAGTCACAATTTGGAATTTCTACTGATACCTATGATATAGAGGGTAAAATAATTAAAATAACTGAAAACTTTCAACTTGATAGAACAAAGTTGGAAGAAATACTTAAAAAATTTACAGGAGAGATAATGCAAATACCTCCAATGTATTCGGCAGTGAAAGTAGAAGGCAAGCCACTTTACAAACTCGCAAGAAAGGGAATAGAAATAGAAAGAAAACCTAAAAAAGTTATCATACATTTAATAAATATAGAAAGTTTTGAACCACCCTTTGTAACATTCCGAGTTGTCTGCAGTAAGGGAACTTATGTAAGGTCTCTCTGTAATGATATTGGAGAGGAACTCGGCATGGGGGCACACATAGTTAAATTAACGAGAACAAGGGTGGGAGAATTCAGAATTGAGGATTCCGTTGGTTTAGAGGAATTGAAGATTCCTTTATCATACAATTTTGCAACTTCAACATTCAGCCTTCCACCTCGAAAAGGTATTCTGTCTATAGACAAAGCACTATACTTCCTTCCTTCAGTTAAGATACAGGATTCACTTGTGCAAAGATTTCTTAACGGCAACTCAATTAAAATTCCCTCAGGCATAGTTCCTTCAGGCTGGGTAAAAGTTAAAGACAGTAGGGATAAAATTCTTGGAATAGGCTATGGTAATGGTGTAATTATAAAACCAGAAAGAATAATTTGGGAGGAGGAAATATGATAGCAAGGTATACCAGAAAAGAGATGGGTCAGATATGGACTGACGAAAATAAGTTTAGAAAATGGCTTTTGGTAGAGATTGCTGTCTGTGAAGCATGGGCAGAGTTAGGGAAAATTCCGCTGGACGCATTAGAAGAAATTAAGGCAAAGGCAGACTTTGATCTAAAAAGAATTGATGAAATTGAAGCCACAGTAAAACATGATGTGATAGCCTTTTTAACAGCTGTAGCAGAAAAAGTTGGACCTGTATCCCGTTATATACACATGGGGCTTACATCCTCAGATGTGGTTGATACTGCCCAGGCTTTACAAATAAGGGATGCTGGAGAACTTATAATGGAGGATTTAAAAAAGCTTAAAGAACTATTCAAAGAAAAGGCCCTTAAATATAAGGATACCATATGCATGGGACGTAGTCACGGTGTTCATGCAGAACCTACAAGCTTTGGGCTCAGATTTGCCCTTTGGTATGAAGAAACAAAGAGAAATATGGACAGACTTGCCTCAGCAATTGATAGAATCTCCATTGGTAAGATTTCAGGTGCTGTTGGAACTTTTTCAAACATGCCTCCTGAGATTGAAGAGATTGCTCTAAAAAAGCTTGGACTTAAACCAGAACCTGTTGCAACACAGGTTGTCCAGAGAGATAGACATGCTGAGTTTTTAAGTGTTTTGGCACTTATTGCAGCAATGATTGAAAAAATTGCCGTTGAGATAAGACATCTTCAAAGAACAGAAGTGCTTGAGGCAGAAGAACCCTTTACAAAGGGGCAGAAAGGCTCATCAGCTATGCCTCATAAAAGAAACCCCGTAGGAGCTGAAAACCTAAGTGGATTAGCAAGACTTGTCCGTAGCAATGCCTTTGCAGCCTATGAAAACATTGCTCTCTGGCATGACAGAGACATCTCCCATTCATCGGTTGAGCGTGTAATAATTCCAGATAACTGCATTCTTGTTGATTATATGCTTAACAGACTCTATGGAATAATGAAAGATTTGATAGTATACCCAGAAAGAATGCTTAAGAATATTGACCTTAGCTACGGACTTTATAACTCACAGAGAGTGCTTCTTGCTTTGGTGGATAAGGGACTTACCCGTGAGGAAGCTTACAAAATCGTTCAGTCTAATGCCATGCAGAGCTGGAAAGAAGGCATTCCATT
>JAOAGB010000087.1 GCA_026415995.1 Thermodesulfovibrio sp.
ATTATAAACTATTCTTCTGTTTAGTGGCCACGCCCATGCCCAGTTAGGGAATAGTCCTAAACCAGTGGGGTCCTCTTTACCTCTTCTTTTCTTCATGTTTCCAGCGTCTGTATGGCTTCCACAGTATACCCAGTTTCCACAAGCTGTAGTTCCGTCATCTCTAAGTAGAACAAAAGTGGGAATCTGTTGTCCTTTTTTGTAAGACTTCTTATCTGAAGGATGCTCGGAAATGTCAGCTGTAAAATAACCATTCATCTCTTTTGAAATTTTCTCAATATCAACATGCTTTATCTTACCAGTCTTGTCCTTTTCTCCATAATCCCAAGTGAGTTTCAGTATGGGATCAGGAAATGCTCCCTTTTCCTTCTCATATAGTTTTTTAACTCTGAAATAAAGCTCGTTCATTATTTCTGCATCAGGTAGACATTTGCCAGGCGGATTTACTGCTTTATATCTCCATTGGACAATTCTACCAGAGTTTGTAACGCTTCCCTCTTTTTCAACGGAAGAAGCGCAGGGTAGGAAGAAAACTTCTGTCTTAATTTTCTTAGGATCCATACCTGGTCCGCGCCAGAAGGAAGCAGTCTCATTATCCCAAAGATTTACGCAGACAAGCCATTCAAGTTTTGCCAGTGAATTTCTTACTTTGACAGCATTTCCGCTGGAACATGCTGGATTTTGTCCCCAGGCAAAGAAGCCTTTAATTTTTCCTTTATACATTTCATCAAAGATTTCAAGCCATGAACAAGACTGCCCATCATCCCTTTTAGGTAGATAGCTATAACAGAAATCATTATCTTTTGTTGCATGATCTCCGTATATTGCTTTTAAGTAACTCACGATATATTTAGGTCTGTTAGATAGCCAGTTTACACTCTTTGGTTCCTTTGTAGTTGGTGTGTATTTTTCAATATATTTTTTCAAATCCACATCGCTTGCTACAGGTGTTGGATTGTATCCTGTAAGAATATGGAATAGTAATCCTTGGTCAGTGGAACCCTGAACATTTGACTCTCCTCTAAGGGCATTTACACCACCACCTGCCATTCCGATATTTCCAAGCAAAAGCTGAACAATTGCAAAAGCTCTAATGTTTTGCACTCCCACTGTATGCTGTGTCCAACCCATAGCATAGCATACAGTTGCTACCTTATCAGGTTTTCCTGTTGATGCAAGTATCTTATAACACTCTTCAACTTTGTCCTTTGGTGAACCACATATATTTGATACTGTATCAATTGTGTATCTTGAGTAGTGTCTTTTTAGAAGCTGGAATACACAATTTGGATTCTGAAGTGTCGGATCCTTTTTGGGAATACCATTTTCATCAACCTGATATTTCCAGGTAGACCGATCATATTTTCTTGTTTTTTCGTCATATCCTGAAAATACTCCGTCAAGCTCATCAGGAAGCTTGAAATTAGGATCTACAAGAAAAGAAGCATCAGTATAATTTACAACATAGTCTTTGAAATACAAATTATTATCAATTATGTATTTAATTAGGCCTCCAAGAAATACTATATCTGTTCCTGGACGCATTGGAACATAGAGATCTGCCTTTGCCGCAGTTCTTGTAAATTTTGGATCAACAACAACCAGCTTTGCACCTCTTTGTTCTTTTGCTTTCATTATCCATTTCATTGCAACAGGATGATTCTCTGCAGGATTACCACCCATTGCTAAAATTACATCAGCATTTTTAAGGTCATTGTATTGGTTTGTCATTACTCCTCTGCCAAACGACTCTCCCAGAGCCGGTACAGTAGGAGCATGTCATATTCGGGCTTGATGTTCAATATAGACAAGCCCCCATGAACGCATTAATTTTTGAAGTATATAACATTCTTCAACATCCAGTGCAGCAGAACCAACATGAGCAATAGCATCAACTCTATTTACAAGCTGCCCCTTTTCATTCTTTGTAATAAAATACTTATCTCGTGTTTTTTTAACTAACTTAGCAATCCTGTCTAAGGCCTCTTCCCAAGATATTTTCTTCCACTGAGTTGCACCAGGGGCACGATACATTGGCTCTGTTACTCTGTAAGGATTGTTCGCCATCTGATAAATTGAAGCACCCTTAGGACAAAGTGCTCCTTCATTGATTGGGCTATCTGGGTCACCTTCTGTATTAATGACCTTCCCATCCTTAACTGAAACAATGATACTACAGCCAACTGAACAATAAGGACAAACTGTAGTAGTCTCCTTAGCACCCTTTGTTCTCAACTCAGAAGCATAAGCCTTTGCGGGCTCAAGATTAAGCCCAATCGAGCTGAGAAGGAGAGCACCTGTGGAGATTTTCAAGAAACTTCGTCTTGTAAGCTCCATATAACCTCCTCCTTTTTGAATTTTTTAAATAAAAAAGGATGCCTCAAGGTTTCATACCTCAAGAGCATCCCCTGTCTACCGATTAAACTTCTCAGGGGGCTGTATGAAAGATTTAATCGGTTCATCTACAAATAAATATTCAATTATCATGCCATATTATTTTTTTTAGATTATTCAATAGATTTTATATTCGGAGGGATGCAACCTTTTTTGCTAAGTTAGAGATATGTAAAAATTATTCTCAAGGGTTTTTGGCTTTTTGAAGTCTTTTATTTAGTGCCTGTCTTGTTATACCAAGCATAGATGCAGCAATACCCTGATTTCCCTTAGACCTTCTTAATGCTTCATTTATCAGTAAATCCTCCATTTCTTTAAGAGTTGGAAGTTTATCGGGAAATCTCATATTAATATAAAATTTAACTATTTCACTTTTAAGCTCTCTATCAATGGCACCACTTATATCTATAATATCTCTAAAACTTTCTAAGGATAAAAAGGCAGATGAACATCTTGCCACCGCATCATAAACTATCATTTTCAACTCTCTAACATTACCTGGAAAATTGTAATTTGTCAAAAATATGATTAATTCTTCAGGATATTTAGGAGGTTTCTTCCCCAAGGAGATAGCTGCTTCTTTGATAAAGTGATCAAGCAGCACAGGTATATCATCCTTTCGCTCTCTCAATGGTGGTAAGTGAACATGATGGACCTTGAGTCGAAAAAAGAGATCTTTTCTGAATCTCCCTTTTGTAACAATTTCTTGGATATCTTGATTTGTTGCAACTATTATCCGTGAATCTGTAGTCTTAGAAATATCTGAACCAAGAGGATAATAAACTCTTTCCTGAAGCACCCTTAAAAGTTTTAACTGGGAAGCTTCTGGAAGATCTCCGATTTCATCTAGGAAAAGAGTTCCTCCCTTAGCTTTTGCAATCAAGCCTTCCCTGCTTGTAATTGCTCCAGTAAAGGCACCTTTTCTATGTCCAAAAAGAGTATCTGAAAACATTATATCATCAACCCCTGCTACATTTACCGCTACAAAATCTCCTCTTTTCCCACTTATCCTATGAATTGCCCTTGCAATAAGCTCTTTTCCTGTTCCTGTCTCTCCAGTAATTAAAACAGGTTGATCAGTTTTTGCTATTACTTCGATGTATTTGAAAATTCCTCTCATTTTCTGATTTATAGTAACAATTTCTGAAAAAGCCTGTTCATGTTCAAGTTTGTCTTCAATGAGCCTGTATTTTAACCCTATTATTTCCTCCTTAAGTCTACTCATCTCTAAGGCTTTTTTTATGGAAGATATGAGTTTGTTTTTTTCAATGGGCTTTACAAGATAATCACAAGCTCCCATTTTGATACTCTCTACAGCCGTATCTACTTCTTTGATTGCTGTTATTATAATAACTGGTATTTCTGGATATTCCACTGATAAATACTTAAGAAGTTCAAATCCTGAAAGATGGGGCATAGATAAATCAAGGAGAATTACAGAGAAAGATCTCTCTTTTAAAACCAACGGAAGTTCTCTTGAATCTTCAAATAAGGAAATATCCTTTATACCAGCTTGTTTTAAAATTAGAGAATATGTATAGAGTGATTCTTTTTCATCATCAATTATAGCTACGCTATAGTTGAAATTTTCCATTTTAAGACTCGTAGGGCAAATAAACTCTTATTTTTGTCCCCTTGTTTTCCTTTGAACTGATAATAATCTCGCCTCCAAATTCCTCTATTATGGATTTTGATAAATAGAGACCGAGCCCTGAACCTCCAGTAGAATATTTAGTTGAGAAAAAAGGTTCAAATATATGAGGCATAATGTTTTTGGGAATGCCTATTCCCTCATCGTGTATCTCTATATATAATCTATCTCCTTCAAGTCCTGTAGAGATCAATACACCTCGTTGTCTATCTGGTAATGATTGCAACGCATTTATGAGCAAATTAATTATTACCTGTTCTAATTTTTGTAAATTACCTTTTATTTCTGGTAGAGAATTTGTAAGATTAATACTAAAATTTTCAGTATATGTGAAAATGTGATGATTAAGAATGGCTACTACTCTTCTTATAACTTCATTAACGTTAATAGAGGAAAACTCAGATCTAAGTCCATCTCTTATGTACTTTTTAAAATCATCTATCGTATCTGAAATTCTATTTATTCCCTCAATAAGTGACATCATAAGTCTCGGTATGACTATGCTAACTTCTGAAGAAGAAATTCCTCCAACTAAAAATTCACCATTTTCCCCTTCGTATTCTTTGATTAAATTGAAAACATCATTCCAAGCCTGGAAAGTGATTTTAAGATTGTTTATCATAAAATTACAAATGTTGTTTATTTCATGGGATATACTTGAAGTAACAAGATCGATCGATTTTAATTTGTCTTGAATTATGAGTTGTGCATTTTTTCTTCGTTTTTCCTCTTTATGCTTAATTTTTTCAGTGATATCAGAAAAAGTAAAGATTACAAGTCTACAATCATCACAAGCTATTGGATATAAATTAAAAAGTAAAAGCCCTTTAGTATTACCATCCTTTTTGAAGCTGATAACCCTCTTTTCTTCAATGTTATGACAGTCTTTTATTAGTTTTATAAAATTAATGTATTCATCTTCTTGAAATAAAGCTGCTAAATCCGAAGTATCTCTCAAAAATTCTCTTGCCTTTTCATTTAAATAAAGAATTTCATATCTTTCAGGATCAAATACAATTAAAGGTGTTGAATAAGATTCTATGAATTTTAATAAAATTTCACTTAAAGTAGCTTCACCTTGAAATAATTTCATTTTATCCTGATCTTTCCTTTTCCTTCCTTAATTTCTCCAATTAAATAGGCTTGGTATCCATTTTTATCTAAAATATTTATTGCCTCATTTACATAGTCTCTTTCAGTTATAAATATATAGCCTATTCCCATATTGAAAACCTTAAACATTTCAGTATCGCTTATTTTACCTATCCTTTGGATTAACTGGAAAATTGGTGGAGGCTGCCAACTATTTTTATAAATAATAGCAGTTATATTGGATGGGAAAATTCTCGGCAAATTTCCTGTGATACCTCCTCCTGTTATATGCGCCATACCCTTAATATTTACTCTATCTTTAAGAGCAAAATAGGCATCAACATAAATCTTAGTTGGCTTAAGTAATTCTTCTGCAAGACTACAGCCAAGTTCAGGAATGGATTGCTCAAGTTTAAATTTCCCTATATCAAAAAATACTTTTCTCACCAGTGAGAAACCATTACTGTGTAATCCTGATGATGCCAATCCAACAATAGCATCTCCATCTTTAATCTCAGAACCATTTATAATTTCATCCTTTTCAACAATTCCTACGGCAAAACCTGCGAGATCATACTCATTTTTTTTATAGAAACCTGGCAGTTCGGCTGTTTCACCTCCTATTAGAGCACAGCCTGCCTGTTTGCAGCCTTCCACAATGCCTTTTATAATTTGAGATGCCTTTTCAGCATTGAGTTTTCCTGTGGCAAAATAATCAAGAAAGAAGAGAGGTTCTGCCCCCAAGGTTAGAATATCATTAACACACATGGCAACAAGGTCAATTCCGACAGTGTCATGTTTATCCGATTCAAAGGCTATTTTTAGCTTTGTTCCAACTCCGTCTGTTCCACTTACAAGAATAGGTTCTTTATATTTTTTAATATCCAATTTAAAAAGACCTGCAAAAAGTCCTATATCAGTCAAGACTTCCTTGCGAAAAGTTGTTTTGACCATTGGAGAAATCATACTAACAAATCTGTCTGCTTCATTAATATCAACACCAGCCTTTTTATAAGTAATACTCATAGGACCTCCTTAATTTTCATACTAATATCTACAGCTCTTGCAGAATGAGTTAATGCACCTATTGATACAAAATCTATACCTATTGACGCTATTTCTCTGATATTATCAAGACTTACACCCCCAGATGCTTCAAGAAGGACTTTATTTTTTGCAAGCTTAACAGCTTTTTTCATTGTCTCAATATCCATATTATCGAGCATAACTATGTCTGCTCCTAAGGAAATCGCATCTTTTAATTCTGCAAGATTTTTCACCTCTACTTCCACCTTTTGATGAACAGAATTCTTTTTAACCTTAATTAAAGCCTCCTTTACAGAACCTGCAATTTTAATATGATTGTCCTTTACGAGAATGGCATCATAAAGAGCAAAACGATGATTATGACCACCACCTATACGTACTGCGTACTTTTCCATAAATCTCAATCCAGGAGTTGTTTTCCTTGTATCAAGAATTTTTATATTAAAACCCTCTGTTCTTCTCACAAATTCTGCTGTCAATGTGGCAATACCAGAAAGTCTTTGAAGAATATTAAGTGCAATACGCTCTCCTGCAAGAAGTAATCTTGCATTTCCTTTGAGTTCTGCTATAATTTTTCCCTTTTCAATGAAATCACCATCTTTGAAGTACTCTTTAAACTCTATAGAATTAGGTTGAAGGCTGAAGTTTAAGGATAAAATATAAAGAAAACGTCTTATAAAGGGGAGTCCTGCTAAAATACAATCTTCTTTACAAATTATTTGTGCATTTGCAATACATTCTTCAGGAACTATAAGTTGCGATGTTATATCTCCATTTCCTATATCCTCTAAAATAGAAAGTTTAAAAATTTCATCAACAAGCGTATAGAACATTATTTTTTAAGAAACAGTCTTAAAAGTCCGAAGATTCCTCCAGCCACGGCTGTAACTGCAAGAGCACTTTTCCAATCAAAAAGAGTTGTCACATTACCTTCAATATTTTTTCCAACCACTATCAAAGCTGCTGAATTTTTAACTTCCACACTATTACCAATTACCACACCAGCCGCAGACCTTTTAACTTTTATCTCTTCCTTGCCAATGCTCATTGGGCATAATGAAAAGTTTATTTCTGCTTTATCTGCCATAGAAACCGCACTTATACACTGATTCATGTTTAGTTCATTTGACTTTAAGAAGCCTATTGCTCCCTGTGTAATCTCTGACTTCTCCGCATCTACACTTAAGGCACATACCTGTTGCATCTCGGCATTACCTGCTTCCACTGCTCGAACAGTACTTTGTTTTACAGTCATGAACTCTGCTTCCACTATATCCATATTCTGGCTTTCAATTTCTATTCTTTCTTCCATTTTCTCCTCCTAATTTATTTCTTCAAGAACCTTAAGATTCTCTTTTATTTTATCACTTCTTGTTAAAAGTTCTTCATATCTTGTCTTGTCTTTTTCTACTACATCCTTTGGTGCATTTTTTATAAAATCCTCGTTCATGAGTTTTTTATGTAAAAAATTTATATCCTGTTCTGTTTTCTGAAGCTCCTTTATAAGCCTTCTTTTTTCCTGTTCAATATCTATCATGTCTTTAACAGGTATATAAATCTCAAAATCTCTCTTTACAGATATAGCAGACCCTTTTTGTCTAACAATATCATTTGCTATTTTTAGCCTGCTTAATCTCGCAAGTTTCAAAATAAATTTATCTGCTTGATTTAATATATCCTTTGCCTGTGTTGTTAATGTTTTTATAAAGACTTCAAGATTTACTGATGGAGAAATATTCAACTCTCCTCTAATACTTCTTATTCCTGATATGGCATCAATTACATATCCCATTTTTTCAACAGCCTCTTCATCTTTACTTATTAAAGTATGTGTAGGATAGGAAGAAATCATTATAGACTCATTCTTTTTAAGAATATTAAGCCATATTTCCTCTGTAACATAAGGCATGAATGGATGAAGAAGCTTAAGAATGTTTTCAAATATAAAAAAAAGACAGTTTACTGTATCATTTTTGTCTTCCTCTTCAGAATATAAAATAACCTTTGAAAGCTCTATATCCCAATCGCAGAATTCATGCCATAGGAACTGATAAACTGCTCCTGCCGCATCATTAAACCTATATGCTTCAAGTGCCCTGTTTGTTTCATATATAGTATCATGCAGTTTTGATAAAATCCATTTATCTTTCAAAGAGCTTACTTCTTCAACAGTTATCTCTTCTTTTGTTCTTAAGTGAACAAAACTCATAATAAACTTCATAGCATTCCATATTTTATTTATGAAATGTCTATAACCTTCCACTCTTTCTTCTGAAAATTTTATATCCCTTCCCTGCGCTGCAAAGGCAGCTAAGGTGAATCTAAAAGCATCTGCCCCGTATTTGTCTATCATTAAAAGGGGGTCTATTACATTACCCTTTGATTTACTCATCTTCTGTCCCTTTGAGTCTCTCACAAGCGCATGTATATAAACATCTCTAAAAGGTACATCTTTCATAAATTTCATTCCCATCATAATCATTCTTGCAACCCAGAAAAATATTATGTCAAAACCTGTTACAAGAACACTGGTAGGATAAAATCTTTTTAAATCTTCTGTTTCCTCTGGCCATCCTAAGGTAGAAAAGGGCCACAGTGCTGATGAAAACCAGGTATCAAGAACATCAGGATCCTGAATAACTTCTCCACTTCCACATTTAGGACACATTTTAAGTTCTTCTCTACTTGCAAACGGTTCCGTCTCTCTTGGAATTTTAATAATTTTTGCTCTCTGCTCTATTTCTTCCTTTGAAATTCCTATCTTTCTCAATTCATTAAAACTGCCACCCCATATTTCTTTACCATTGAGAGTTAAAGGTTTATAAAATAAAATTTCTATTAAATCACCCTGCTCTTTACCATTTTTTGATTTACATTTTGCACAGTACCATACAGGAATTCTATGACCCCACCAAAGTTGACGAGATATACACCAGTCTTTTATATCTCTCATCCAGGCATAATAGTTATTAACCCATCCTTCAGGAATAAATCTTATTTTACCTTCCTCGACAACCTTTACAGCTTCCTCTGCAAGAGGCTTTATTTTCACATACCACTGCACAGTCTGAAAAGGCTCTATTACTGTTTTACATCTATAACAATGACCTACAGCATGTTTGTGTTTTTCAACTTTTTCAAGAAGTCCAAGTTCTGTAAGATCAGCAATAATTTTTTTTCTTGCTTCGTACCTGTCCATACCTTTATACTTACCAGCCTCATCAGTCATTTTCCCTTCTTCATCTATAACACAAACATATGGAAGAGCGTGTCTTTGCGCCATTTCTGCATCATTAAAATCATGAGAGGGTGTCACTTTTACAGCTCCTGTTCCAAATTCCATATCAACAGCGCTGTCAGCAATTACGGGAATTTCTCTATTTATGAGTGGCAGAATTAAAATTTTCCCTATGAAATTTCTATATCTTTTATCCTCTGGATTAACAGCAACTGCTGTGTCCCCAAGCATTGTCTCGGGACGTGTTGTTGCAACCATAACATGATGTTCAGGATCATCTTGCAGCGGATATTTAATATAATATAGCTTACCTTCTATCTCTTCATGTTCAACTTCAAGGTCTGATAAAGCAGTATGACATCTAGGGCACCAATTAATAAGCCTTAGATCCCTATAGATTAATCCTTCCTCAAAAAGTCTTAAGAAAACCTCTTTAACTGCAAGACTTAACCCTTCATCCATTGTAAAACGAAGACGTGACCAGTCACAGGACGCACCTATCCTTTTAAGTTGTCCTATAATTCTTCCTCCACAAGCTTCTTTCCATTTCCACACTTTTTGTAAAAAAGCATTTCTTCCTAAAGTATATCTATCCATTCCTTCCTGTAAAAGCTGTCTTTCTACTACATTTTGAGTAGCAATTCCTGCATGATCGGTTCCAGGTAACCATAAAGTATTATATCCAAGCATTCTTTTCCATCTAATTAAGATATCCTGTAAAGTAGCATTTAAAGCATGTCCCATATGCAATGTTCCTGTAACATTTGGTGGCGGAATTACTATCGAATATGTAGGACCCTGAGGATCAATATAAGGCTTAAAATATCCCTTTTCTTCCCAAAAACTGTATAGTTTTGTCTCGATATCCTCAGGTTTATAAGTTTCTGATATAGAAAGTTCTTTCTCATACATTTTTTTTCTCCACAACCTCCAGAAGTTGTTTTAGAATATTAGATATCTCTACTTTAACTTCCTCTTTTATCTTTGGTGTTATTTTTTCTATTATTTCTTCATAAGATACTTGAATTTTTTCAGTTACTGATTTTTCATTCAAAGTCGGTAAAATTTTTGGGGTTTTAAGTCGAGATTCTATCTTTTCAACTATTTCTTCTTTATTTAAAGGCTTCACTAAGTAATCTACACCTAAGCTTTTAAGCTTTTCTAAGTCGATTTTTGAATAAAAATTCAAGATTATTAGAATAGGCAGTAAAAGAGAATACTTTTCTCTTATTATTTTACAGAACTCCAAAGGTTCGATATCATCAAAATTTTCATCTAAAATTAAATAATTCGGATTAATTTTATTAAAATTTTTTAGTAAATCATCAATATTACTTATTTTTTTTATTGATATTTGTGACAGTGAATCCTTTATCATTTCTAATATAACATCGTTTTTTTCTATCAGTATCAAATTGTTCATTTTATTTCTCCCTCAATAATTCTTCATGTTGTTTTGTTTTCATTCTTTTAATAAGCTCTTGATAGGAATAATTTCGGATGATTTTATTAAATTGTGAACGATAGTTACTAACAAGGCTTACACCCTCAATTACCACATCATAAACTTTCCATTCCTTTCCATTAAAATAAAGTCTATAATCAATTGGAATTTCTTTTTTATCGGTAGTAATAATTTTTGTTCTTACTTCTGCATATCTGTTATTATCAATCTTTTCATCATAATAAACAACTTTTTCATCTGTATATGACTCGATTTTACCACTGTAGGATCTTTCAAGTAAATCTTTATATAGCTCTACAAATTCCTTCTTTTCTTGGGGGGTTCTGTCTTTCCAGTAAATACCAAGTGAACGTTTTGACATCTCTTCAAAATCAAAAACTTTTCCTATCTCAGTTCTTAATGCTGCTCTCCTTTTTTGAACTTTATCCTTTCCTTTATACTTCGGGTCTTTAAGAATGTTTATTACATTATCAACAGTATTTTTAATCTGTTCCTTAGGTGATAATAATGCAAATACAAAGTCTGAGCAAAAAAATAGCAAAATTAAAAACACAATT
>JAOAGB010000020.1 GCA_026415995.1 Thermodesulfovibrio sp.
TGGACAGCTATACGTAGCTCTCTCAAGATGTAGAACTCTTGAGGGATTAATTTTAAAAAAGCCGATTAGTAAAAAACATATTTTCTTAGATCGAAGGATTATAAAGTTTTTAACTCAATTTCAATACAATTATGCTGCTAAGAGTTTTCCAATAGAAGAAAAAATTTCAATAATTAACAATGCAATAAAAAATAAAAAAGCTTTAGAGATAACCTATTTAAAGTCTACTGATGAAAAAACAAAAAGATTAGTTTATCCATTGTCAGTTGGAAATATGGAATATGGTAAAAAAAACTTTTTAGGGCTAAAGGCTTTTTGTAATTTAAGAGGCGAGGAGCGAAACTTTAACATAGAAAAAATAATTGATTTAAAGATAAAAGATTAATACTATCTTAGTAAATCTCTCAAAGATTCTGACAACTCTTTATCAATTTTAGAAAGCTCTAATACTTCATTATAGGCTTCGTTTTTATTGCCTGTAAGATAATGAATAATTCCTCTGAGATAATGGGCGTATTTTTTATCTTTAAAATTTATATCTTTTAATATTTTCAAAGCTTCATCAAAATTTTTTTCTATAATTAAAATTCCAATTAGTTTTTTAATACTTTCATCGGTTTTAGGAAGTTTTTGTAGAAATTCCTTAGCCTTTAAAAAATTACCAGATTTATAATATAAAGAAGCTATTTTAGAAATTATTTCTAAAGAAGAACTATCACTTTTCATAATTTCCTCATAAATAGCTATAGCCTTCTGTATTTGTCCCTTTTTTTCATAATGATTTGCCATAACTAATAAATCCATTTCTTTTAGATCTATTGGTAGTGATTCTCTCTCTTTATCAGCAAGAGGGAATATAATGTCTATCTTTGATAAAAACTTCCTCTTATTATCCGAGATAAACTTAATATCTTTATCAATTTTATTTATATCTAAACTAAAACTCTCACTTTTTCTATTTGTTAAATCTATTATAAAAAAAACCACTCCCTTAGCTTTATCAATAATTATTGAATTTTTTACTGGATATAAAAAGCCATTTTTACTAATATACAATTCAGACTTAGACAAAATGATCCATTTTTTTAAGGGTTCCACTTTTCCCAAAAAGATGTCCTCTCTATGAGTTTCAAGAACTGTATAGCCATATAAGGGATTATTCTTTTCATCAACGACAAATATAAAGTTGGAACTCTCAGCGAAAACCTTATCAAAAATAAATAAAAAAATTATAAAAATAAATATAACATATTTTATTGCTGAAGATTTCATTAAAAATAGTTTATCATAATAAATGCCTGATATCCATGAAAAAATTAACTTAGCTAAAATAAAAAAGGAAAAAATCATACAAAAAAAAGATTTTTCTCTTGAATTGAACTCTCTCTTAGAAGAGTTAAAAACTCATATAATAGGTGCAGAAAAAGAAAGGCATAAAACTGGAATGGCACAAATATGTAGTCAATGCGCTGTAGAAAATAAGCCTTGCTGCGGAAGTGGGATTGAACTAAAATTTTCTACGGAACTTTTAACTATAAATCTTTTATATGGAATAAGCTTTCCTCAGAAAGCAGAAATTGATGGAATGTGTTTTTTCTTGACAAATAAAGGATGTTGTCTTTTTGCGAGAGATGTCTTCTGTATCAACTTTATCTGCGATAGAATAAGGACGGAATTACCTATTAATAAACTTAAGAAACTTAGAGAATTAGAAGGTCTTCAGCTAAATCTTCAGTTTAAGATAGAAGAGATTTTAAAAAATTTTTAATGATGCCTGTGGGATAAAGAGTTTTTTATCTCACAATAAAAACTGTTTTTATCGCATATGCCACTTTCCATCTGAATAACACTATGTTTTATCCCAATTTTTTCAAGCTCTTCTTCAATTTTACCTCTTATGCTATCAGCTTCATATAGTAATTTAACGTCAACAACTACATGCGCTGAAAAGGCAGGAACACCGTATCCTATTGACCATATATGCACATCATGTACATCTGTAATACCTTTAATTTTCTTTATTTTATCGATTATTTCATTAACCTCAAAACCCTTAGGAACAAAATCAAGAAAGATAAAAAGAGACTCTTTCAAAACCCTTATTCCTCCATAAATTATTATAAAACCCACAATCCAACTTATTATGGGATCAATTATAAGCCATTCGGTGTATTTTATTATCAAGCCAGCCAAAATAACGCCCGCAGAGGAAATAGTATCACCTATCACATGAAGCCATGCACTTTTAATATTCAAATCCTCATGTTTATGCCCTAAAATTAACGCCATTATCAAATTTCCCAAAAATCCGAAGAATGCTATTGATAACATAACATTAGAATTAATATCTGGTGGATTAAGTAATCTTCTATAACCTTCAACAAGTATTAAAACTGCTATTATAATAAGACTAACACCGTTTATAAATGCAGCAAGAATTCCGATCTTTTGATAACCATATGTTGCCTTTTGACCGGAAGGCTTTTTTACAATAATTGAGGCTATTAAACTTAAGACAATAGCTAATGAATCGGTAAAAACATGTCCCGCATCGCTTAAAAGAGCAAGACTATTACTGAAAATTCCACCGATTAATTCCACAAAGAATATTAAAAAAGTTATTAGAAGAGTAAGAAAAAGTCTTTTTGTTGATGAACCTTTCATAATATTTTTAAAGCATTAAAAGCCATTTTCTTAAGATTTTCATTACCACACACAAGAAGAGTAGTTCTTGTATCAAAGCCAATTGGTAATTTATCAATACTGTGTCCTTCTATGTCTGTTATGATAGCCCCAGATTCTTTAGCAATCAAAATACCAGCAGAAAAATCAAATATTCTTGAAGGTGTCGGTGTTACGAATATACTCACTGCTCCCATTGAAAGATAGGCAAGGTCTAAAGCTGTGCTACCATAACACCTCACTCTGCTTGCAATTTTAAATAGAGGTAAAATATTTTTTAATGCCATATATGGATTAGATGCTTCAAATGCTATAATCACAGGTTTTTCATTGTTTTGTGCTTTTATTCTCTTTCCATTGAAAAAAGCACCTTCGTTTTTCTGAGCATAAAATTCATCTCCATTAACAAGATTTATAATATATCCAATAGCTAAACTTTTCAGAGTCTTTCCTTCGGCAATGGCAATAGATGTAGAAAAAAAAGGTATCCCTGAAACAGCATTTTTACTTCCATCAATAGGATCAATAATGAGTGTAATATGGCTATCTTGAACAATTTTAACACCTTTTTCTTCGGCTATTATGTTTAAATTAAAGCCTTCCCTTTCAAAACTTTCAATTATAATATCCTCAGCAATTTTGTCGATAGTAAAAGTTGTATCCCCAGCAGCACCCCTTCCTAAGGAAGCTCCATTAAACTGAGGTTTTGATAAAGTTATTTCCTTGTAAAGTTTATTTCCTATATTTTTTAAAAATTCTATATCCATAAGCCATTATTATATCTTGAAAATATAGGAGTTGACAATCTTTTAAATACCATTTATGATAAAAATCTATGAATACATTTGATCTTCAGTCCATAATAAGAGAAAACATAAAAAAGTTAACACCCTATCAGGTAAAAGAATTTCCTTGTAAGATTAAACTTGATGCAAACGAATCACCTTTCCCCGTTAAACTTTCTCAGATTGTTAATGAAATTGACATTTCCTTAAACAGATATCCTGACCCAGATGCCTTGGAGCTTAAAAAAGCTATTTCAAGAAGATTTAAGATTAATACCAATAATATAATGATAGGTAATGGTTCTGACGAACTCATATATTATCTAATTTTAACATTTGGTGGTCCTGTTCTCTATCCTGTTCCTACTTTTTCTATGTATGGAATAATCGCCCAATCAGTGGGAGTAAAGAAAATAGAGTCAAAGCTTGATAAAAATTTTGATATTAATGAAAAAGAATTTATAGACTTAATAAAAAAGAAAAAACCTTCTTTAATTTTTTTAAGCAGCCCAAACAATCCAACTGGCAACACCTTCTCTGCTGATAAGATATTAAAAATAATAGAGATAGCAATAAAAAAATCCTCTATTGTAGTTATTGATGAAGCCTATCACCCTTTTTGCAGTGAAAAAGGATTTTTACCTTTTTTAAAAGATTTTGATAATCTGCTTATATTGCGGACATTGAGTAAAATAGGGCTCGCAGGATTGAGAGTGGGTTATTTAATAGGAACAGATAAAATTTTGAATGAAGTTGGCAAAGTAAGACTTCCCTATAATGTAGATGCTCTCACTCAATACATAGCCACTCATGCTATTAATAACTTCTATTCAAAAATAAAAAAATTTATTAGAGAAATTATAAAAGAAAGGGAGATAATGCATAAAGAACTCTCACAAATAAAAGGTATCAGGGTATACCCTTCTGAAGCTAACTTTATTCTGTTTAAGGCAAAAAATAGTAAAGAAATCCATGAAAAACTAATAAAAGCTGGAATTCTCGTAAGAGATATTTCTTCTGTCGTAAAAGACTCATTGAGAGTTACAATAGGTACCAAAGAGGAAAATACTGAATTTATAAAAACACTTAAAAATATATTAGAGGGATAACAATGAGAAAAGCTTCAATAAACAGAAAAACAAAGGAGACAGAAATAAAAATAGAACTTAACTTAGATGGCTCAGGAAAGCATGATATTAATACTTCCATAGGATTTTTGAATCACATGTTTGAACTTTTCTCGTTTCATGGAAGTTTTGATTTAAAATTACAGGCAAAGGGAGATATACATGTAGATTATCATCATGTAATAGAAGATATAGGAATAGTTCTTGGAAAATCAATAGAAAAAGCTTTATCTGAAAGGAAAGGCATTAAAAGATATGGTTTTGCATCAATACCAATGGATGAGGCACTTGCCCAAGTATCAATAGACCTCGGTGGCAGAGCCTTTCTTGTATATAACGTTCCGTTTGAAGGTTTAATAAAAGACATTGACATAAGTCTTTTTGAAGAATTCTTTAGAGCATTAACAAATAATGCTAAAATTACACTCCATATAAATGTATTATATGGAAAAGACCTACACCATATAATAGAAGCTATATTTAAAGCATTTGCAAAAGCACTTAAAGAGGCTATTAATATTTCAGGAGAGACCTTGCCCTCTACAAAAGGCGTTTTATGAAAGAAGTTTCATTAAAAGTTTCAATTATTGAATATACTCCAAATCCAGAGAATGTTGTTGCTCTTTCAGCAAGGCTATGTTACAGTGCAGTAGGGATTGATGAACTTAAGGAGAAACTGTCTCAGAAAGAAAAAGAAAGGCTTATAAATCTTTTAAGAGAAAGTGGACATCTAAGTCCCTTTGAACATGTATCCTTCAGTTTTGCAATAGAAGGGATATCCCGTGCTTGTTCCCATCAACTTGTAAGACACCGACTTGCATCCTACAGCCAGCAGTCTCAAAGATATGTTTCAGAAGAAAAAGGATTTGATTACATAATCCCACCTTTGTTTAAAGAAGATGAAGATTTAAAAAATATTTTTCTTGAGGCAATGCAAAAATCTCATGAATACTATTGCAAATTACTTACGGAACTTGAAAAAAGAGGAATTAAGGGGGAGACTGCAAGGCAAGATGCAAGGTTTGTTTTACCTAATGCATCTGAGACAAAGATTGTTGTTACCATGAATGCAAGGGAACTTCTTCACTTCTTTAAGGTTAGATGTTGTAATCGGGCTCAATGGGAAATAAGAGCCCTTGCCACAGAGATGCTTAGGCAGGTAAAACAAGTTGCACCTTTAATTTTTGTTGATGCAGGCCCGTCGTGTGTGAAAGGGAATTGTATAGAAGGAAAATTTACCTGCGGTAAAATTAAAGAAGTAAGGAAAAAGTTTAAGAATCTGTGATATAATCACACTATGAGCGTGATAGATATAATAGGTAATACACCACTTATAAGACTTGATAGAATTAATCCAAATCCTAAGGTTATTTTATATGGTAAATTTGAAGGAGCTAACCCAGGGGGTTCCATTAAAGACAGAACAGCTCTTTATCTTATAAAAGAAGCAGAAGAAAAGGGATTACTTACGAAGGATAAAATAATTCTTGAACCTACATCTGGAAATACAGGCATTGGGCTTGCTATGATAGCAGCTGCTAAGGGATATAGAATAAAACTTGTAATGCCAAAATGTGTAAGCGTGGAACGAAGAAGAGTTCTTGAAGCATTAAGTGCAGAACTAATTTTGACGCCTGCTGAAGAAAGTACAGACGGAGCAATAAGGCTTGCCCATCAAATTTATGAAGATGCACCTGAACTGTATTTCATGCCTAATCAGTTTGACAATGAAGCAAACACAAGAGCACATTATGAAACAACAGCTGCGGAGATTATAGAACAAACAAAAGGAGAAATTACCCATTTTGTAGCAGGAATGGGAACCACAGGAACACTTATGGGAGTAAGTAAGCGCCTTAAAGAATTTAATAGTAATATCCAGATAATAGGGGTTGAACCTGTACCTGGGCATAGAATTCAAGGCTTAAAAAATCTTTCTGAAAGTATAGTTCCTAAAATATTTGATCCTTCAAGACTTGATGAGAGAATAAATGTTAATGATGAGGAAGCCTTTGATATAACAAGAAAATTAGCAATGTTTGAAGGTGTGTTTGTTGGTATGTCATCAGGTGCTGCAATGCATGTAGCCCTTAAAAAAGCAAGTGAAATGAGAAATGGTGTTATTGTTGTAATTTTACCTGACAGAGGAGATAGATATCTTTCAACATCTCTTTTTGCTTCAATCTGTAGTAAATGCCCACCATAAAATTATTTATCCTTTAATCTTTCAATTGAAGTAATAACTGAAAGGTCACCGAGTTGATAAAGTTTTTCATATATTTTAACTGCTTCTTTGTATTCTCCTTTTTGTTCCTTAATTAAGGCAAGATTATAAAGAGCATTTTTATTATTTGGATCAATTGTAAGCACTTTATTAAAAAAATATTCAGCCTTTTCAATTTCTCCTAATTTTGCCTTTATAACTCCATAGTTTATTAAAGTCTCTTTTGAGTTTTTACTGCTTTTATATGCTAAATCAGCATAATGGTTTGCCTCTTTTAGGTTGCCAATTAAAAGATAGAGGGTTGCTATTTTGTTTAAAATTCTCTCATCAGCCTTGCCAGTATAATTTATATATTCTTTATATTCATTAATTGCATCGACAAGAAATCCTTTTTGTTCAAAATCCTGTGCTCTGTAAAGATAATCTGCTCCTTTGAATGTATCAATGGAAATCAGAATACCTTCTTTCTGTCTTTTAGCAACTGATAAGCTTGCTTGTTCTGTTTTCTTTAATTGGTGATTTTCTTCTGATACGGTCTTGATTTTTTGTTCTACTGTAGGCATTTTTTGTTTTTCTTTTGTTTCGGTGTCATCTTGAACTATCTTAGAGTGTTGGGTAACTGTCTGAATATTTTGAGGTATAGTCTGTATTTTTGTAATTTGGGCTTTATCATCAAAGGAGTGATAGACATTGTAATAATAAACTACTATAAAGCCCATAATTACAAGAAGACTGGAAAGTCCGATTATGAAAAAAAACTTTTTTGATGGTTTCCCCTCTTTTAAAATTCTTATTAAACCAGGTGGTATGTCTTTTTTAGACTGATCCATCATCTATCAGTAAAGCCTCCAGTGGTAAAATTAACTTGACAATTTCCATTAGTATCTGCAGCCTGAGCTTGAGAGTAAGTTAATGTTTGGAGAAGTTGCCCTGGAGGACAATTACCATGAGTAGAATTATATCTGCTTATACTACCACCACTTGAAAGTTGTTCTGAAATAGTTATTTCAGAATTATTTACAACAGTAAGACAGGAATTTATTTTGAAATCATATGTTCCTCCTGTCACATTCCATACTCTGTATGCTGAGCAACCACCTGCAACAGTAGAAGGATTTATTGTTAAAACAAATGCCCTTGAGGCTGTATTACCGTCGTTGTCTTTAACGTAAAATTTTAGATTAAATGTGCCTTGAGAAGTTGGAGTTCCTGTAATTGAAAGACTGTCTGCCTGCCCCCAGTTTATTTCATTAAGACAATCAGTTGAAATAGTTGAGGGAGTAGCAATTAACCCTGAAGGCAAATTCCCTTCACGACACCATCTATATTTTCCACCTGATGAAAAAGTTACTCCTCCTTCAGCATAAATTGTCGAATTGTAAGAAGATCCTACATAACCATAGGGCAACTCATTATTTAATATCCTAAGTTGAGCCCCCTGACAACCTACTTTTATTCGGAGTTCATCAAGAGTAATCCATTTAACAATGTCGTCATAAAGTTCCTGACGGTTAATGTCAGCAGGAAAATAATCAATATTTGGAGCATCAGGATATTGAATTATTATAGTAGTATTATTATTTATTTGTTGCGTCCCTATTGTCTGATTATTATAATTACTACCTCCGCTTACTATTAAAAAGGCAACGTTTTGTATATCTTTATAATTAGTCGAATCTTGATAGACTCTTATAGTTATTCTCGTTGTTTTTCTGTCACATATTTTATGCTCTGTACCAGAAGGCAGTTGAACTAAATCATTATCCACAACATAATAAAAAGGTTTACCCCAAGCATCGTTTGGATTTCGGATTAC
>JAOAGB010000090.1 GCA_026415995.1 Thermodesulfovibrio sp.
AATCTCCTCTTGAGGGATAGTAAATTATATCAGGAAAGACTGTGAGGCATTAACAGCCTTTTATAAGACAATAAAGATTTTATTGAAGAATTTAAGAACAACAGACATAATAGAGAGAACCTGCAGGGAAGTGCGAAGAAGGTCAAAGACCATGAGCTTTTTTAATAACACTAAAAGTATAGAAAAATTAGTGGTTGCATTGATGAGTCATTTAAATAGAAAATGAGGGGAGAACACCTTTCCATGAATTTACACAGAAATGTTGACACTACCATCTCAAAAATTTGAATTGACAAAATAAAAATTTTTACATTAATATATTAAGTTTGCAGGGGCTTTGTCCCTGTTTTCATCTCTGTGGGAGGAGGTCGAAAATTGTATGCTTTAGGGACCCATCTTTTAATTGAATTAAAAGACTGCAATCCCGAGATCCTCAAAGATCTCGAAAGTGTTCAAACCATTCTGGTTGATGCAGCAAAAAAAGCCAACGCCACAATAATTAACATTAATTTCCATGAGTTTAGTCCTTTTGGTATTAGTGGAGTAGTGGTTATTGCAGAATCTCATTTAACCATTCATACTTGGCCCGAATATGGCTTTGCAGCAGTTGATGTATTTACCTGTGGAGATACTATCAAACCTGAAATAGCCGCTCAGTATATTGTTGAAGCTTTTGAATGTAAAAATCCTTCAATTGTGGAAATGAAAAGGGGTATCATATCTCACAAAAATGAAAAGCTACCCCACAAGGTTTGTTATGAAGAATACCAAATGGTATATTGAGGAAACAACAGAAAATGAAATTCTACTTCATTCTCTTAGGGAGATAATCTACTCTGGTAGCTCTCCCTATCAGAGAATAGAAGTAATTAGAACAGGTAACATGGGCAAATGTCTATACCTGGACGGTAAAATTCAGTCATCGGAAATGGATGAATTCATATATCACGAAGCTTTGGTTCATCCTGCCATGTTCCTATGCAATTCACCTAAGGTGGTTCTAATTGCAGGCGGTGGAGAAGGGGCAACAATCAGAGAAGTTCTAAAGCATCCTGTAAATGAAGTAATAATGGTAGACCTTGATGAAGAAGTGATTAATATATCGAAAAAATTTCTTCCAGAATGGAGTAACGGTGCTTTCGATGATCCGAGAGTTAAGTTGGTTATAGATGATGCAAGGGCATATATAGAAGGTATGAAAGATTACTTCGACGTAATAATAATAGATTTACCTGAACCGACAGAAGGAGGACCAGCTTATCTACTTTATACGAAGGAATTCTATGAAAAAATATACAAAGCTCTAAAAAAAGATGGTATAATGGTGACCCAATCTGCATCAACTGCTATAAATAATCTCTCTGTATTTGTATCGATAATAAAGACTATAAAGGCAATATTTCCCTATGTAAAACCTTATATTGCCAATATACCATCATTTTTTGCTCCTTGGGGATTTGTTCTTGCATCTAAAGTAATAAATCCTGATAAAATTGATTTAAAAGAAAAAATATCTAATTTTGAGGAAAATTTAAGATTTTTCGATTTAGATGCCTATTTAGGAATGTTTAGCCTTCCTAAATACATAAAAAAAGCTATTAACGAAGGAGGGGTGGTCATTCGTGATGACTCCCCTCTTTCTTTTTATTAATCTTTTTTCCGATTCGGTAAAGCAGCCAATCCAACTAATTCTTTTCCTTCAAGAAGTTGAAGAGCAGCTCCTCCACCAGTAGATATGAAAGATATAGAATCACTTACTCCTGCCTTATGCACTGCATAATCGGTATCTCCACCACCTACAATAGTAAAAGCATATGAATCTGCTACAGCATGTGCAATTGCGAACGTACCTCTTGAGAAAGCGTCTATTTCAAAGACTCCCATAGGTCCATTCCAAAGAATTGTTTTAGCATCATGAAGAACTTCTGTAAAAAGTTTCACTGAGGCAGGTCCTATATCTAACCCCCTCCAACCCGGTGGTATTTCCTGAACTGGCACAATCTTTGTCTCGGCTCCTGGTTCAATACTCTGAGAAATAACAACATCTACAGGCAAATAAAATTTAACTTTATTTTGACGGAGTTTTATCATGATTTCATTTGCAAAATCAATCATTTCTTGTTCAACAAGTGAATCTCCCACCTCATAGCCCATCGCTTTTATAAAGGTAAAAGCCATACCTCCACCCACGATTACTTTATCTGCCTTATCGGCAAGATTTTCAAGAACACCTATCTTACCACCTACTTTAGCTCCTCCAAGAATCACTACAAAGGGTCTTATAGGTGATTCAATCGCGCCCTTGAGGTATTCTATTTCTTTCTTTAATAAAAATCCAGCTGCAGATGGGATAAATTTAGGGATTCCTACAATTGAAGCATGCGCCCTATGAGAAGCTCCGAAAGCATCATTAATATAAAAATCAGCCAAAGATGCGAGAGCCTTCGCAAATTTCTCATCGTTTTTCTCTTCTTCAATATGAAATCTAAGATTTTCAAGTAATAATACATCGCCTCCTTTCATTCTTGAAACAAGACTTTCTACCTGAGGACCTATGCAGTCAGGAGCAAAAATAACTTCTTTATTTAGAAGTCTTTGCAGTCTTCTTGCTACCGGAGCTAAAGAGTATTTGGGGTCTATTTTCCCTTTAGGTCTTCCTAAATGAGATGCTAAGATCACCTTAGCACCTTCATCAATAGCATAATTAATAGTTGGTAAGGTGGAACGAATTCTTCTGTCATCAGTTATCATTAAATTTGCATCAAGAGGCACATTAAAATCTGCTCTAATAAAAACTCTTCTACCCTTTATTGGTAGGTCTTCAATGGTGACCTTATCAAAAGAATTATTAAAGGGTGCCATAACTTCCTCCTGACTTAATTTATATTTTATTAATTAAATAAAGTATCAAGTCTCTCACTCTACAACTATATCCGTACTCATTGTCATACCATGAAATAACTTTTATAAGCTTTCCTTCGATTACCTTTGTTAAAAGAGAATCTACAATTGATGAATATGAAGAACCATTAAAATCTATCGATACTAAAGGCTCTTCAATGTAACAAAGTATTCCTCTCAGCTCTTCCTCTGAGGCTTTTTTTAGAGCCTCGTTTATGTCTTTCTCTGTAACTTCTTTACTGACTTGTGCTACCAGATCGACTAAAGAAACATTCGGCGTAGGCACTCTAATTGCAAGACCATCGAGTTTTCCTTTTAATTCGGGTAAAACTTTTCCTACCGCCTTTGCAGCACCAGTTGTTGTTGGAATCATAGACAATGCTGCCGCCCTTGCCCTTCTTAAATCTTTATGGGGAAGATCGAGAATTCTTTGATCATTAGTATAAGAGTGAACTGTTGTGGCAAAACCTCTCTCTATAACAAAATTTTCATTTAATACCTTTGCTACAGGTGCAAGGCAGTTTGTAGTACATGAAGCATTAGATATTATCTTGTGAACTGAAGGGTCAAGCAAATGATTATTAACTCCCATAACAACTGTTATATCTTCTTCCTTAGCTGGTGCAGTAATTATAACCCACTTTGCTCCTGCTTCAAGATGTTTAGAAGCACCTGTTCTATCTGTAAATCTACCCGTTGACTCTACCACTATGTCTATATTTAAATCTCCCCACGGGATTCTTTCTGGAGATGTCTCGGAAAAAACCTGTATTTCTTTGCCATTAATTAAAAGGTTATTACCCTTAGATTTTACTTCCACATTGAATGTTCCATGAACGGAATCGTATTTTAATAGATGGGCTAAAGTAGAAGCATCCGTAAGATCATTTATTGCAACTATTTCAATTTCTTGGTAACCTTCACAGGCACGGAAAAAAAGTCTACCTATTCTTCCAAAGCCATTAATGCCTACTTTGACTGCCATATTAACCTCCTTGGATATTTATTTCTTGAGGCTATTTATTACCATACCTGTAAGAAGTTTGGGATAGAAATAAGTTGATTTTGGGGGCATTCTGAGACCTTTGAGTGCAACTTTCTCTATATCTTCAACCTTAGTTGACCTTAAAACAAAGATTGCATCGCATTTATTTTCATTAATTAGCTTCATACCATTGTTTATATCAATATCATAACAAATTTCTCTTTGAGGAAAAAGTCTTTTCAAAATTGCTTCCTCCAACACGGAAACATCGAGATTCCTGAGTTCTTCTGGTAAATGTTCAAGTGAAGGACCTGTATACTTCAACAGATACCATTTTTTATCCTTTAAATAGACACCAAAACTTAACGGTCCCTCATTTTCAACTAATTGCTCAATATCAGAAATGTTTGCATCTATGGGCTTTATGATGAAATTTGAATTGTTAATAAGTAATTCTTTTACTGAATATGGTGTTGATAAAAGACGATGGGTAGGTAAAATTTGATAACCGTTATCTTCTATGTTTGATAAAAACATTAAAACATAATTCCAAGGGGCGTCATCTATTTCAGGATATAGGGCTTTCATCTCCTTATTAAATTCCTGAGCTACTTCATACCTATGGTGACCATCTGCAATAAATAATGGTTTACCCTTAAATTCTTCAATTATATTATTTATACTTAACTCATCGGGAATTTTATAAACGCTATGAACGTTGCCATCTAAGTCTTTTGCCTGAATATATGGATTTTTAAGTTCTTCCAGTATCCTTGAAGTTATCATTTCCTTGGATCGATATATGGTGAAAATAAGAGAGGTATTTGCCATACATGATCTCATAAGGTTTAATCTGTCTGCCTTTGGCTTAGAATAAGTTTGTTCATGGGGATAAATACCATTCCCTAATTCTTGTAGCCTGACTAATGCTATCAAGCCTTTTAGTATTTTTGTTTTATTTTTATGGCGATAATTTACTTCATATCCGTAAAAACATGGTTTATTATCTTGTATCAGAATTCCATCTTCAAGCCATTTATCAAGAAGATACTTAGCCTTTTCATATTTATCTAAAGGATGAGCATTTTTCCCGTAATCTATCCTTACAATATTAAAGGGACTCTTTTTGTACAGTTCCTCCCTTAAGTCATCGGAAATAATATCATAGGGAGGACACATTACATCATCTCCCTTTACCTTTTGCGAATTGTATAAAATGCCTTTAAAAGGTTTTAATATAGCCATAAGCATTATGATAACATTTAATTTTATATGAGCTCAACTCAAAAATCGACCGATGATGACTTAAGCAAGGTTTCAAAATCTAAACTTTTCAAAGCAGTATCTCCAATGTTATCTTTATTGAGTTCAGTCAAGTATGGTAGTGTTCCCAAAAGAGGAATATCCAATATTTCCGACAGAATCTCAGGATTTGTCTTCTCTGCTATATCTCCTTTAGTTACAGTAGAATAATTTATGATAAAACCCTTTATGGGTATTTTTTTACTTAACAAAGCTTCAACAGTAAGTAAAGTATGATTTATCGTTCCTAAGGAAGGTCTGCTTACAACAATTACCTCTAAGCCCATATCTTTAATTAAGTCTCTTACAAAATAGAAAGATTTTGTCTTCTTTTTTTGTTGCTTTGTTATAGGAACCATTAATCCACCAATTCCTTCAACTATCATGTAATCATATTTCTTTTTTAAATTTTCAAAGACTTTAAAAATTCTCTCTAAATCAATATCCATATCCTCGAGTCTTGATGCCACGATAGGGCTTAAAGGATGTTCAAACTTAATAGGAGTTACAAGCTCCAAAGGATCACTCATTTCTGCCATGTCTCTAAGAAACATCCCATCAGAAGGAAGAAGAATGCCATCCTTGTTTAAACAACCTGTTTCTATTGGTTTCATCGCTCCAACCTTAAGTCCTTTTTTAATAAAACCTCGTAAAATGGCAGCGCTTACTATTGTCTTACCTACTCCTGTATCTGTTCCTGTTATAAAATAGCCAAATTTCATCTCCATGCCTCCTTTTAAAGATTTATATCGTTATATGGTATAATGTTGTATAGACTAAAGGCAACCATATTGGGAGGAAAATGTGTTAAGATTTGAAGAATTGCAGATGAAAATTATGGATGCTGCCAAAAATTATCTTGATGTTTTTGACATGGCAACTTTAATAGAGCAATACTCTCTAAATAAAGAAAGCAGATTATCCATGACATTACCAGAACTAAAACCGCCATATCCTCTCTCTGCAACAGTAACTTTCTCTTATGATGCTCAACAAACAAGTTTTTCTCTCATGTTTAATGAAGATGAGGAGGAAGAGGAAAATGAGTTCGGCGATATAGTAGAGGTTGACATAAGCATAAGTCTACCTTTTCTTGAAGGATATAACAATGTGGCTGAACTTTTTGAGGAAATAGTTAATACCAATCCTGATCTTGATCCTGTCTTAGTTAAAAAAGAATTTTTTAGGAAAGACATGATAAATGGAGAAGAATATGAAATTGTCTATTCATACATTATAGACGGCGAGGAATTAAAGGACACTCAAATTTATGAAGATATGTTCTTTGAGTTAAACAATATTTTAAGAACAATTTATGATAAAACAAGATATTTTATTGAGATGTCATGGTATAGAGAACATGAAGAAGATAGTTTTTAATGAAGTTGAAACAATACTTTTAGATATGGATGGAACAATTCTTGACAAGTATTATGACGATTACTTCTGGGAGATATATGTACCAGAGAAATATTCATTAAAAAATGGCATATCCTTTAATGAAGCACAGAAAATTCTTTTTTCCATGTATAAAGCTGAAGAAGGAACGCTGAATTGGACTGACATTGACTTTTGGTCAAAAAAAACAGGACTTGATATTTTCTCTTTAAAAAGAGAAGTAGAAGAATTAATTAGCCCCCATCCAGACTCCGAAGAATTTTTGAAAACAATAAGTTCTAATGGCAAAAAAATTCATCTTGTTACGAATGCTCACAACAAAGTCATGGAACTTAAACTAAATAAAACAGGATTTTATAAGTATTTCAATTCTTGTATTACCTCTTTCGATTTAGGTTTTCCCAAAGAAAATATTAAGTTTTGGGAAAAATTAAAAATTGAATACAAAATAAATCCAGAGAGCACCTTATTTATCGATGATACAGAAGAAATTCTCCATACCGCCTGGCTTGCTGGTATTAAATATCCTATATTAAGAGCAATTTCAAGCTCTAAATCAAAGCCGAAGAAATCAGCTCAATTTCTTACAATTAAAAGCTTTATTGAAATTATAGAAAGCTAATATTTTATAATAAGCCCAATTCCTTTTTTAACCAAATCTTGATTTTTTCATTTATAGGGCACATACCAAATTTTATCTTATCCCTATTCTCTTCTAATGCTTCTACAAGTAAATCATTGGGAATTTCATCTATTTTAGCAATAGTTTCTCCAAAACAATTACTTTTATGCATCATAAGAAAAAGTTCAGGTTTTTTCCCCGAAGTTTCAATATAAAATACATACCCCTTTATACGGTCTTTACACAGAATTTTTGTCCCTTCCTGCTTCATCACAGGTTCCATTATTTTAGTGGGATCAATATCCCATAAAATGTGCTGAGCATAGTAAGAATCCTTCTTTATATCCTCAAAACTTAAAAGCTGTTCCCATATCATATTAAAACCTCCTTCTTATTTTTTTTGTCTTCTCTCTGGAACAAAAACCATTGGAATTTTACCTTCATTAAAATCCTTTGAAACATAAAGTCCGCAATAGCATCTTCCGTATTCTCTTATATCCTCTTCACTGTATAGACATGGGCAAATTATATCTTTATCCTTTTCTTTATCTCCTGAAGCAAGCCTACATGGACAGGATCGATATCCATATCTCTCTTCATTTCTTAATAACCCTCTTATTAAATCTAACACAAATTCTCTATCTTTATTTAGCTCAATCCCTCTCATGTGGGCGTATTTTTTCAGATTTTCGTAAATCCTGTTTAAATCCATAATTATATTTCTAAAACTTTTTTTAAATTTTCTTCATCAAATCCTACTATTGCTTTTTCCACAACCACAGTAGGAAAAGTTTCTTGAGGATTTATTTTTTTGAGCTCCTTAAGGGCAACCCACTGTTCTCCGCCGTCAAGAATATCTACCTCAATAGTCTCGTATTCAACATTATTATCACTAAGAAACTCCTTGACTTTTTTACAAACAGGACAGGTACTTAAAGAATAAAGCTTTACTTTTCTAAGCATTGCCAGACCTCTTATTGTCTTTATTAAAAGTATTATTTAAAGTAGCTTCAATGTCCTCTAACATTTCAAAATTAGCAGTCCTTATACGTTCTAATGGTAATCCTATCATTTTTGCCAGTTCTTCAAAAGGTATTTTAGAGACATAACAAAGTTCTGCAATTAGAATTTTCAACGCATCATCTTCTATCAAGGATTTAAGATTTCTGTCTGTTACGTTTACATTATCAATAGCGTCTTGAAAGGTCATGCCATTTTTAATGTTAATTAAAATTTCATTTATGGCTTTTTCATAGATAATGCTTTCCTCATCAGAGTATTCACGATAAACAAAATCAAATTCTTTCATGATTTGCTCCTTTAATTATGCCATTAATATTTTCTAAATTTTTACGTATTAAATTTTTAAGAACCAACCTAATTTCATCATCATTCACTTTCTTGACAATATCGTTAATCCATTGTTCCTGCTGTTTTGATATATTAATATTTTTAGGATTTCTATCATTGTTTCGTTTAGAATTATAAATTCTTCCAAATTTAAATTCTACATCTTTTATCTCATACGAGACGAGCTTCTTAAGAAAATCATCTTTCAATAACCTGAGTTCGTTAAGCCAAGCATGAGAACTTACAACTACATACAAAAAACCTTCTTTTATCTCTTTAGGATATGTATAATCTCTTAAAGGAGAAGAAAAAATTTCACCCCATTTTTTCCTCAAAAGTTTTAATTTAACGGCATCCTCAATCCCTAAAGTATTAAACAAAGAAGGCAGAACAAATCCAATTTTTCGCATAATAATTATACGGCTTTTTTAACCAAACCAGATCGCAAACATCTTGTGCATACATGAACCTTTCTTGGGCCAGATTCGGTAATAATCTTCATTCTTTGAAGATTAGGGAAAAAATATCTTTTTGTTTTGTTATTTGCATGACTAACATTTTGACCAATAACCTTCTTTTTACCACAAACATAACAGCTTGCCATTTTACCTCCTACTAATAATTTTTGTTATAAACTCTATATGAAAGAGTTTTACTCTTATAAACACATGGCAGAGCAGGACAACTCCATTTTTCCTGAGCTTTTAAGCTCTCAAAGGAGTCTGTTGCAACTCTGCCAAAACCATGATAAGTTGGTTGGGCTATGTAGCCCTTGTCATCATGGAGGATTGGTTGGCAGTGCTCCTGCTCTACCTTAAAACTTATTCTGGAGGTGTATGTATGAGTAATTTTAAAGTATTCGTAGGTATTGATATCTCTAAGGAGTCCTTCTCTGCTTGTGCTATCTCCTGTCCTGATAAGATTATCTTTGAAGAAAAATTCTCTATGGACTCCAATGGGTTTAAAGCTTTCCTCCGTAAGCTCTCTCAATTTCCTAAAAACTCCATCCTCATAGGAAAAGAATCCTCTGGCTGCTACTATGTTAATCTCTTTGTTTTCCTTACAAAGAAAAACTTTAACTGTGTCGTCCTTAATCCTCTTATTGTTAAGGCTGTTCAAAACTTGGAAATTAGAAAAACTAAAACTGACCGCTCTGATGCCCGTAGAATTGCCTTTGCTCTTTATACTACTCAGCATGTTCTTCCTGAGAAGTCTTTTCTTTCTAATGAGTTCCGTGAGCTTGCCCGTGAAAGAGAAAAAATCTCTCAGCAAATTGCAAGAATTAAAAATGATATTGAAAAGGCTCTGGTTGTTCTTTTCCCTGAACTTGAAAGAAGAACCAATATCTATACAGAAGGTATCTTGAGACTCCTTGAAGTGTATCCTTCTGCTTGGGCTTTGAAGTATGCTAATGTGGCTGATATTGAAAAAGTTCTCCAAAGTGTTACATCTGGTAAAAAACTCTCTTTTACTGCTTGGGATATTAAAAAATGGGCTAAGGAATCCATAGGTCAGTTCTTCCCTGCAAGAGAGTTGATTCTTCAAGGGAAAATAAAAGAACTCTTCTTCCTTGAGGAAAGACTTGAAAGTATTACTGAACTTCTTAAGAAATCCTGTGAAGAGGCTGCTCTCTGTCAAGATGTTGAGCTTGTTAAGTCTATCAAAGGAATTGGTGATACTACTGCTATGCATTTTATTGCTGAAGTAGGGGATATAGGGAGATTTTCTTCTTACAAAAAGCTTATTGCTTACTGTGGGCTTGACCCTACTGTTTATGAGTCTGGAAAGTTTAAAGGTAAAAGTAGACTTTCTAAAAGAGGAAACAGGCATCTTAGAAGAGTTATATGGCTTATGAGCGTTTATGTGATAAGGCATAATGAATACTTCAGGGAATACTTTAACCGTAGAAGAGCTGAAGGTCTTACATACAAAAAAGCTGTGCTTGCTGTGGCTCATAAACTTTTGAGAACTATCTATGCAATCCTTAAGAATAAAAC
>JAOAGB010000072.1 GCA_026415995.1 Thermodesulfovibrio sp.
TTCTTTTTCACTTTGTGAGAGCTCTGAATAATATCTTTTAGTAGCAGATGAGTATTGATAGCTTGAACAATTGACAAAAAAAATTAATAAACCTAATATTACAAAAACTGAACCTACTTTTAGAGTTTTTATCATAATTAAATTTAAATCCCTGCCTTTGTAAGTTCCTTTATTATTGCTTGCCCTATTACATTCCTCTGAATCTGATTTGTACCTTCATATATCTGAAGGATTTTTGCATCCCTCATCATTTTCTCAACAGGATACTCTTTCATGTATCCTGAACCACCCATAACCTGAACTGCATCAACAGTAACTTTCATAGCCACATCAGTAGCAAAAGTTTTTGCCATGGCAGAGGCTTTTGTTATGTCCTTGGCACCGCTGTCTATGTATCTTGCTACAGAATAGACAAGAGCTCTTGCAGCTTCAATCTGAATTGCCATGTCAGCAAGCATGTGCTGAACTGCCTGAAAACTTATAACTGGCTGACCAAACTGAACTCTCTGTTTTGCAAATTTTGCTGCCTCTTCAAAAGCTCCTTGCGCAACACCTAATCCTTGAGCTCCCACTCCAACACGGCTTTGATCAAGTGTTTTCATGGCAACAATAAATCCCATACCTTCTCTACCAAGAAGATTTTCCTTAGGAATACGGCAGTCTTCAAATATAAGCTCTCTTGTAGCAGATGCCCTTATTCCCATTTTATTTTCTTTTTTACCAAAACTAAACCCTGGGGTTCCTTTTTCTACTATAAAAGCAGAAGCTCCTCTTGCTCCTTTGCTTTTATCTGTAAGTGCAATGACAGTATATATTTCAGCCTCCCCACCGTTAGTTATCCACTGTTTTCTTCCATTAAGAATATAATAATCTCCATCTTTAGTAGCCGTTGTTTGAATTCCTCCAGCATCACTCCCTGCATTTGGCTCAGTAAGTGCAAAGGCAACCAGTCTCTTTCCATCTGCTATATCAGGAAGATATTTTTGCTTTTGTTCATCAGTCCCAAATAGAAGAATTGGATAAGTCCCAAGGGCATTTGCTGCGTACGTAGTTGAAACTCCGAGACATACACGGGATAGTTCTTCCACTACTAAGCAAAGCTCAAGTGCGCCTGTTCCAAGTCCTCCATATTGTTCTGGGATAAAAACTCTGAACATATCTGCCTGTGCCAGAGTTTTCATGATTTCCCATGGAAACTCTCCTGTTTCATCAAGCTCTGCTCTAACTGGTAAAACATGCTCTTCTGCAATCTGCCTTGCCAAGTCTTTTATCATCTTTTGGTCTTCTGTTAAAAGATAATCCATTAAAACCTCCTCTATCCTGATATATCTATCCCCTCTACAAGAAGGGTTGGTGCTCCAATGTTTCCGTAAAAAGTTAAATCATTACCTATTGCTTTGATATTCTTAAAAACTTCTGCTATGTTGCTTGAAATAACAGCCTCTTTTATTGGACTTTTAAGCTGTCCCCTTTCAACATATACTCCAGATATGCCCACAGAAAAATCTCCGCTTACAGGATTGGCAGTATGCATACCCATAACATCAAGCACATAAACTCCTCTGTCAATATAATTTAGCAAGTTATTAAAATCGAGCTTTTTTCCTATGCTATCCAAATATAAGTTTGTAGGACCTACTGTTATTCCTCTGTCTGTTCGTAATGCATTACCTGTAGACCTTTGTAGTCCCATTCTTTTGGCAGTATAGCAGTTGTGCATTAAACCTTTTAATATGCCCTTTTCAATAAGAATTTTATTTTCCGTAGGTACGCCTTCTGCATCAAAGGGGGATGAGCCTGCACGTTCGGGTATCAAACCATTGTCAATAATGTTAATCTCTTCATTTATAACAGTCTCATTGATTTTGTTTATAAAAATAGACTTACCAAGCAAGAAGTTTTCTGCAGAAAGTGACTGTGCTATAAGTTCAAGAAATTCAGCTGCCACTACGGCATCTAAGAGGACATAGCCCTTAAAAGATTTTATTCTTTCTCCATTAAGAAGCATCAAAGCTCTTTTTGAAGCTTCCTTACCAATTTCATGAAAGTTAATATTTTTTAAAAACCTTTCTGCTCTATATGCCCATCCCATTTGAGAGTCCCTGTCTTCAGCAATGGCAATTATATGAGCTGAAATATTAGTAAAGGGATTGAAAATGCTTAGTCCCTTTGAATTTATAACTCCTCTTTCCTCAAAGGAAATATTTATCTCCGCATTTCTTAACTTTTTTATTCTTTTGTCAAAAAAAGCACCATTTTGTATTTCCATTAAAAAATCAAAGAGATTGTGTTTCACCTTTTCCAATTCTTCATCAAATACATCCACTTTTTTAATCTCATCTGATTCTGGAAATTGAATAAAATCATCGGGATCAGAGTTTTCTGCAAGAATTAAGGCTGCATTAAAAGCATCAGTAATTTTTTGAAGTTCAACGCAGGAAGAACATCCTAATTTATTGTCCTTTAGAACCCTTATTGAAAAAAAGTCCTTTGAAGAGATTTTGTTCTTATCATAAGTTAAATCCTTGCCTTCTATGGAAAAAGATTTTTTCCTTAAGTAATAAACTTCCCATTCTGCCTTTATTTTAGGAATGAATTTAATAATATCATTCAAAATAGGTTGCTGAAGCACGCTCCGACTCCCAAACAGTAACTGAATATAGCCTAACAGAAGTTGTCTTGAGTTTATCCTTCAAAGATAAGTAAATCCATCTTGCTATATTTTCACTGGAAGGATTTATCTCGTTAAAGGGAAATATTTCATTTATAAAAGTATGGTCTAATTGGGAAATCACAGATTCTGTTATGCTTTTTAATTCTTTAAAATCAATGGCAAGTCCGATATTATTTAAATTTTCAGAGAAAACCTCTACCTCAACCTTCCAATTATGTCCATGAATATTTTCACATTTTCCCTTATATCCTCTTAATTGATGGGCAGCATCAAAGTCTGTAATTATTTTAAGTTTGTACATTATTTGGCTTCTTTTTGAAAACTGTAATATAGGGAATGTTTCTAAACATCTCTTGATAATCAAGTCCGTATCCAACTATAAACTTATTAGGAACAGAGAAACCTATATAGTCAATGGGAATTTCAATAATTCTTCTTTCCTTTTTATCAAGCAGTACACAGATTTTAAGAGAGGCAGGATTTTTTTCAAGTATCTTTTCTTTTATAAATTGGAGGGAGATGCCTGTATCAATTATATCATCCACAAGGAGAATATCTCTTCCTTTAATTTCTTCCCGAGGGAAATAATGAATTTTTACCTCACCAGAGGAACTGTCCTTAATATAGCTGGAGGCAACTATAAAATCTATTTTTAATGGACTTTTAATATGCCTTATAAGGTCTGAAAAAAACATAAAAGAACCCTTTAAAATACCTATCACAAAAAGATCTTTATTTTCATAATCCTTTGATATTTTTAAGGCAAGTTCTTTTACCTTTCTCTGAATTTGCTCTTCTGTTATAAGTGGTGTTCCTATGAACATGGTTTTTATTATAACAAAAAATATTTTAAATTGTAATCATAAAAACTTGACAATAAAAGATTTATAACGATTATGATAATTATCATGAAATATTTAATTGCCGATAAGATTGTATTTAAATTTTTAAAATAAAGGCATATGTCAACACAGATTAGAGAAATAGACAACTATTTTTCTGTCAAAGTGGAACTCCTTCCCTTAGGAGTGGCAATTCCATGTGATGTTTTTATTCAAGAAGAAGGAGAAATAAAAACTATTTTAAAAAAAGGTGAACACTTCAGTCTTGATATAAAAAATACTCTTAAAGATAAAAAAATTGAAATGGTCCATGTAAATCAAGGTGACAAAAAAATCTTTCAAAATTTTATATTTGAGTTTAAACCGAAGGAATATTTTAACAACATACTTGACCGTTACACGATAAATAATGAATTTTACTATAAAATTGAAAAAGAATGCCTTAATCCTGAAATACCCATAAATTTTAGCTTATATGTTCATGATGGGAGTAACTTTCAGCTACTTTTGGAAGCCTCTGAAGAAAACCCAAAAAATATTTCACAGGGACAACTTATAGAAGGTGATATATTAATTTCAAAAAGAGACTTAAATCTCTATAAAGACTATTTACAAAAACTTATTAAAGAAAACAAGACAGAACCAAAAATACTTAAAGAAACAACTAAACTTCTGTTGAGAGAAATTTATAGTGAACCAACAAACAGGAAAAATCTTCTCATACTGGGCGATAAAATTGAAGAAATAATCAATTACGGAACCCTTGAATCAAAAATGATTGAAAACTTACTTATAATGAAAAAACTTGACAATTATAATTATGTTCATTCTTTAAATGTAATGGCATTAAGTCTTTCTCTTGGATTAAAAATTAAATTAGAAAAGGAGGAACTACGGCTTCTTGGATTAGCCTCTGCATTGCATGACATAGGAAAAACAAGGATTTCTCCTCTTATACTTTCAAAACTTGGTAAACTCTCAGAAAAGGAATTTCAAATTTATAAAACACATGTTATAGAATCAGTAAAAATTGCAAAAGAGTTAGGATTATCAGATAAAGTTATAGACGGAATTGCTCATCATCATGAGAAACTAAATGGTACAGGCTATCCATTTAGACTAAAAGGAGAACAAATATCTTTTTTTGGTAAAATAATAGCTATTGCTGATGCTTACGAAATGTTAACAACGCCTAAGGCTATGAAATATGCTCTTACTCCATATAATGCTCTCATGATTCTTGTTCAAGACAAAGGATGTTATGATAAATCACTTCTTCAAACTTTCATAAAGATGTTAGGAAGAATTATTTAACTTGTTAAATTTATTCTAAAATTTGACAAATAGCTAAAAATTAAGGTAATTTATAATTTTAGGTTTTTGTAAAAAATTATTAGAGGTGAGGTATAAAAATGAAAACAGCTTTTGTTAAAAAAGAAGAAGCCAGTAGAAACTGGTATATCGCTGATGCCACAGGACAGACACTTGGTAGGTTTGCATCCAGAATAGCCAAAATTCTTATGGGTAAACACAAACCAAGTTATACTCCCAATGTAGATAATGGTGATTTTGTAGTAGTGATTAATGCTGAAAAAATCAAGGTAACAGGGAAAAAACTAACTGATAAGGTTTATTATCATCATACTGGTTATATGGGTAATCTTAAAGCAGAAACCTTAAGGGAAAGACTTGAAAAGGAACCCGAAGAGGTTATTTTGGATGCTGTTTGGGGAATGATACCTAAAACAAGATTAGGGAAAAAGATGATAAAAAAACTTAAAGTTTACAGAGGCTCTGAACATCCTCATAAAGCTCAAAATCCAGAGCCAATCCAATTAAGTAAAAGTTGAGGTGAAAAACTATGGCTATTGAATATCTGGCAACAGGTAGAAGAAAAAGGTCAATTGCAAGAGTTATATTAGTTCCGGGTTCAGGTAAAGTTACAGTTAATGAAAAACCTATTGAAGAATACTTTCCAAGAGAAACTTTAAGAATGATTCTTATGCAGCCCTTTCAAGTAGCTGGTGTAACAGGTAAATATGATGCTGTTATAACAGTTGACGGAGGTGGCCTAAGCGGTCAGGCAGGTGCAATAAGACATGGAATTGCAAGAGCTCTTGTAACTATAAATCCAGACCTAAAAGCAAAATTGAAAAAAGAAGGACTTCTTACAAGAGACCCAAGAGAGGTAGAGAGAAAGAAATACGGACAACCAAAGGCAAGAAAGAGATTCCAATTCTCCAAGAGATAAAATGTTAAAAGTTTTTATTTGTGGTGGAAGCGGATATACAGGCAGTGAACTTTTAAGAATTCTTGCTTTACATGACAAAGTTGAAATAGTAGGTGTTACCAGTGAAAAATCAGCAGGGATGGCTGTTAACGAGCTTTTCCCTGCTTTTTCTATCTATAATAATCTTAAATTCGAACCTCTTCAGATTGAAAATATAAAAAAAAGGGCTGACCTTTATTTTCTTGCCCTTCCTCATGGAAAATCACAGGAAGTGGGAGCACTGCTCTTAGAAGCAGGCAAAAAAGTAATAGACCTTTCTGCTGACTTCAGAATAAAAGAAGCGAAGGTATATGAGACATGGTATAAAACCTCTCACCTGTATCCAGAGCTTCTTAAAGAAGCTGTATACGGATTGCCGGAATTGTATAGAGAAAAAATTAAAACTGCAAGAGTAGTTGCCAATCCTGGCTGTTATCCCACAAGTGCTATAATTCCTCTTTATCCTTTTCTGAAAAAAGGACTAATTGACCCAGATACAATAGTAATAGATTCAAAATCAGGAACATCTGGTGCTGGCAGAAAGGCTGAAGTAACCTTAAACTACTGTGAAGTCAATGAAGACTTTAGGGCATACAATGTGGCAAAACATAGACATACACCTGAAATAGAACAAGAATTAAGTGTTGCCATTGGTAAAAAAATTACCATTGACTTTACTACCCATCTATTGCCATTAAACAGGGGAATTTTATCCACCATATATGCGCGATTAAACAAAAATCTCACCAATGAAGAAGCACTGGAAGTATTAACAGAAACTTATCAGAATGAACCTTTTATAAAAATAATGTCAGATGGACAGGTTCCCTCAATAAAATACGTAAAAGGCACAAATTACTGTTATATAGGTGCTGTAGTCAATCAAAGAACAGGTAGAATAATTCTTATTTCAACTATAGACAATCTTGTAAAGGGTGCTTCAGGACAGGCTGTGCAAAACATGAATATAATGTTTGGAATTGAAGAGACAAAGGCACTTAAAAATCTTGCATTGTCTCCTTGATTACACCCCCACCTAAAACTACATCTTCTTTATAAAAAACCGCACTTTGTCCTGGCGTAGGTGCAAATTGAGGTTTCTCAAAACACACCTTGACTTTGTTTTCATCAATTAATTTTACAGTAGCCTTTTCAGGACTCATGGCATAACGAATTTTTACAGAACATGAAAATTCTTTGCCGTCTATGTCAAAAAGCCAATTAAGTTCACTCACTACAAATTCTCTCATAAAAGCTTTCTCCTTTGAGTCCACATATATTGTATTTTCAGAAGGTTCTATCTTTACAACATAAAGAGGATAAGGTGAGGAAATACCTAATCTTTTTCTCTGTCCTATGGTGAAAAGATGAATACCCCTGTGCTGCCCTATAATTTTTCCAGTAGACATTTCAACTATAGGACCTTCCTTCCCCAGTTTTATCATATCATAGTATCTTTTATCCTTTAAAAAACACACTTCTGTACTTTCTTCTGCAATCTTTGAGGGAATACCTATTTTTTCTGCCATTTCTCTCACCTTTTGTTTTGTATGTTCTCCTAAAGGAAATATAACATGATGTAAAAAAGAACGTTCAATGCCATATAGAAAATAAGATTGATCCTTTTTATTGTCAATTCCTTTTAGTAAGTAAGGAGTTTTGTCAACAGTTATAACTCTTGCATAATGACCTGTGGCAAAATAGTTTGCATTAACTGTTTTAGCTATTCTATTTAGGGTAGGAAATTTTATTTTTTGATTACATATTACACAGGGATTTGGAGTTATTCCAAATTTATAACCTTCAAAAAATGGATTAATTACTTGAGAGCTGAATTGTTCTCTTAGGTCTTCTATATGAAAATCTATGTCTAAGAAATCCGCTGTTTTCTTGGCAAGCTCAAGATTGACTGGTTCATCAAAAAGAAGGAAAAAAACTCCTAATACAGCCATACCTTTCTTTTTTAATAAATAGGCTGCTACAGAAGAATCAATACCTCCACTCATTGCCATAACAACTTTTTCCATGTAAAGCCTCTTAGTGCTATAATTTTATTATAAACTCTATGGAGAGGTGCCAGAGTGGACGATTGGGGCGGTCTCGAAAACCGCTGTGGGGTAATCCTCACCGAGGGTTCGAATCCCTCCCTCTCCGTTATCCGATAAATTTCTTTATTATCTTATCTTCGTATTCAGGAAAGTCTTCCAAATAAAGAGGGCGCTTTCTGCCTATATTAAATTTAAGTAACTTGAAATTAAGCTCTCTAATTTTTCTTATTCTCTCCTCATCGTCATCTATTGTTTTAAGAAGTTCCTTAAGGGCTATTATTTCTTTTCTTATCTCCATCTCTGGAGGAATACATCCTGCGTTTTTCAAAATTTTATAGGCAATTCTTAAATCTTCAGGCACCCAACTGTAATCCTCTAACTTAAGAGGTTTGCCCTTGTTTGGTAAATCATCGAAAAGTCCCTGCTCCATTGCTTCACGTATTTTTTCTTCTGCAATTTTTTCAAATATATCCATAAATATATAATGTCCCCATATACTTTAAAAATGTCAAATTCACCTGCTTTATCTTGTAGAAGACAACAGAAAATCTTTAAACTTATTTGGAATAATCCACTCTATGCCCAGTTTGTCTGCCCAACTTATTAATCCCTGGTCTCCTGTTACTAAGGCAGCTTTAAGCTCAAGTGATAAAAAAATTAAATCCACATCCTCTTTACTATCAATAATTCCTTCCCTTAAAGCTTCCCTGTATTTCTTTCTTAAATCCTTAATTGTATCATCTAAACCTTTTTGTGATACGCTTCTTACAGCATTTTCCGCTGTTCTAAGCCCTTTATTTATTCTTGTCCTCATCTCTTCTACAAGCTCATAAAAAAATATTGCTGGGCATAAAATTCTATGTTTATCAGGGGACTTTATTCTAATAAGATAATAAAAATCCCTTGACAATTTTTTTTCTTCTATAAAATACATTAACTCTTTAAGCACAGAAGAGGGCATATAAAATTCAAAATTTTTTGTTTTTTTTATAATTTTTAAAAATTCATTTATTGCTTCTTCTGGAGATAGTCCAAAGGATTCTCTAACATCTGGATTTACAAAAACGCTCGTGTCTATTACTATCTTTCTTTTACTCTTAAAGAGAGAAAAAATCATCTTGAATATTCACAACCCCTTAAGTCAATCTCAAAGCTATTCCATGCTCCGCAAACACTGCATCTTCCTGACCATTCCTCGAAGATAGAATTACAAACTTTGCATTTATAACTTATTGAAGAAACTTTATTTTCAGGACATAACTCTTTGAATTCATAAAGAGCTTTATTTATCTGATTTCTTCTTAAATAGAGAAGTCCTTTAATACAGCTAAGCTTTTGATTTGAGCATGTAGCAGGGTCTATGGAGGATAGGATTTCGATAGCATCATCTATCATTTCTAAACGATAATAAAGCCTGCCGAGAAGAATTTTTAATTCACTATCATTAGGCGAACTATTTATTGCTCTTAAGTAAAACTGTATTAGCCTTTTGGGATCTCCTAAGCTAATAAGCAAATCTTCAAGTCTTAATAATAAAATTTTTGATTTTTGTTCATTATATACCTTCTCAATAAGATTTATTGCCTCTTCAATTTCACCTTTTGAGATAAAAACTTCTACCATACCTAAATAAGAAGGAATGAAGGGGGGATTAGATTTAATCAAGGAAGAAAAAATTCTTTCGGCATTACCTATGTCACCCTGTTCAAGACTAACTCTTCCATATTCATAGGTATATCCAATAAGTTTACCATCCTCCTCTTGCTTTTTTGTATCCGGAACCAATTTAATAATTTTTTTCTGAATATTAATTAGTTCCTGCCACTTTTCCATTTTTTCAAGAATATTTCTCATTTTATAGTGAGCCAACAGGTTATCAGGCTCTATACTTAGTATTTGTTCAATATATTTAAGAGCAAGTTCATTATCATTCATCTTTTCCATCATATCTTCAAGTGAAAGCAAGGGAATAATATTTTTTGGATCAAATTCATAGGCTTTTTTATAATATTTGAGTGCTGTTTTGTAATCCTCTTCTCTCATAGCTAAATCTCCCAATCTAATAAGAGCATCAATATGTTCTGGGTCTTCCTTTAAAACCTCTTGAAGGGATTCTTTTGCCTCGGGTAATTTATCTCTAATAATTGAATTTAACGCTTTTGCATAATGTTCCTTAATTTTTTCTTCTTTTTTATGCCTCTTTTGCAGTTGAATCCTATTTACAAGATTAACTGTATCTCTTATAAAAAAAACTATAAAAATGAAAAAGGCACCAAAACTTACTGAAAGCAATATTAATCCTATTTTAGGCATCTCATAGGCTGAACTGAATGGTATTTTTAAAATAACGGGTTCTTTATTTTCCATAGCAAATAAGCTAATAATTGTTATAAAAATTAGAATTAAAAAAATGTAAATTTTTGACATAGTTACCTCTTAATTGCGTTTTTTAATTATACCTCAAACCTATTTGAAAAATTAATATCAATTGACAAATTAACATGAATTTATGTTATTTTTATAAATCGGGGCTGTAGCTCAGTTGGGAGAGCGCTTGAATGGCATTCAAGAGGTCGTGGGTTCGACTCCCATCAGCTCCATTTAATTAATTTTCAAAACAGATAATAAAAATAGTTCTATCAACAAAAAAACAAAATAAAAAAAGATTTACATCCCTCACTCAAAGATATTGAAAAATTATTAACTTTTAAGTTATAACAAATGGTATGAAAAAATTCTCTATTTTTCTATCTATAATCTTCTTTATTTCAATTTCTATATGTCATTCAGAAGAGAAGCCTTCAGTATTAAAACAGGATGAAAAAAAAGAGATAATTTTTACAGGCAACGAGGATTTTGTATTATTGCCTGAAAAAGAAGAAAATTTCATACAA
>JAOAGB010000094.1 GCA_026415995.1 Thermodesulfovibrio sp.
CCAGCCCTTCTTTTAATGTTTGCATAATTTATTAAGAGTTCTCCTATTCTTTGATCATTTGATTTAACATAAGTTTGCAGTTCCCTTTCGAAAGTAGCAAAATCTTTAGCCCTCAGCAGAGACCTACCTCTCCAATAGTAATCATTAATCTTTTTAAAAATTGAAGCGCTTTCTTCGTATTTTTTTTGCATGAAAAGACTGTATCCAAGTATGGAAAGAATCTCCTCGTTTATTTTATTTTTTGATTTTGCTAAGGCTTCTCTAAGATATTTCTCAGATTTTTTAAACATATAGGAATTATTTAGTGCTTTAGATTTTTTTATCAAATCTTCTACTGTTATATTTTCATTATCAAGTTCTGTCTCTGCTTTGTCGGCAAAAGGTGAGGCAGTAATAAAGATTTCTTTAAATAATTTCCTTGCTTTGTCTTTTTGGTCTTTTTCTTTTAAATATTGAGCATATTCAAATTTAGTTTCAATGTCATCGGGATACTCACTTATATAAGATTGATAAGCTGAGACAATATCTGAACTATTAATCTTTTTTAATATAACTATCTCATGTTTTCTTACATCTTTCATTATTGGAGAAAAGGAATAGTTCTTCTTAATTTCATTTAAATCTGCAAGTGATTCAGAGTATTTGCCCATTTCTGTATAAGCTCTTGCACGCCAAAAAAGAATGTAATCTCCTATTTCCTTAAATTCTGATAGAGCCTTTGTTAAACTTTTCTCTGCATTGATGAAATTACCCAAATCTAATTCTTTTTTACCTAAAATTAAATAATCTAAGGAAGAAAGATTGGATAAAGTAGAGGATGGGAAAATAAACAATATCAAAAAAGCTATTAATAAAAATATCTTTTTCATCTTTCCATTATTTTTTTATTATAAAAATCATAACTTGTCTTAATCTCCGTCATACTGTCACCACCAAATTTTTCAAGAAATGCTTTAGCAATACACCATGCAAGCACAGACTCTCCAATAACGCTTGCAGCAGCAACAGCACATATATCAGAACGTTCATAGGCTGCCTCAACTGATTCCTTAGTAAGGATATCTACAGACCTAAGAGGTTTTCTTAATGTAGGTATAGGCTTCATTGTAGCCTTTACAATAATGGGCATTCCATTTGACATGCCTCCTTCTATGCCACCCATATGATTTGTTTTTCTATAAAATTTTTTATCATAAAAGATCTCATCCATTAATTTTGAACCATATTCACTACCAAGATTTACTCCATCTCCGATTTCAACTGCTTTTATAGCCTGAATGCTCATAATTGCTCCAGCTATTATCCCATCAAGTTTCCTATCCCAATGAACATAACTACCAAGTCCTACAGGTACATTAACCGCAAACACTATAAAGGTTCCTCCCACGCTATCACCATCCTTAATAGCCCTTTCAATGACTTTAATCATTTGCTCCTCTGTATCAGAAAAAGGACATCTTACCTTTGACTTATTAGCATTTTCATTGAGTAATAAAAGGCTTTCTTCATTTAATTGAAAGGTATTAATATCAACACTTGCAGAGCCTATTCTTATTACAAAACTACCAATATCAATATTGAATTCCTTCAAAAATTGTTTAGCTAAAGCACCTATGGCAACACGCATTGCCGTTTCTCTTGCTGAAGATCGTTCTAAAACATTTCTTATATCTAAATGATTATATTTAATTATGCCCGGTAAATCTGCATGCCCTGGTCTTGGTTTTGTTACAGGTTGTATGGAAGATTCAAAATAGGGATCTTCATTCATGGCTTTTTCCCAATTTTGCCAATCTCTATTTTTTATAAAAAGAGTTATAGGAGACCCTAAGGTTTTTCCCCATCTTATTCCTGATAGAATTTCCACTTCATCGGATTCTATCTTCATTCTTCCGCCTCTTCCATATCCTCCTTGCCTTCTTTTAAGTTCATTGTTGATGAATTCTTTAGAAATTGCTAAACCTGAAGGCATGCCTTCTATAATTCCTATAAGTCCTTTTCCGTGAGATTCTCCAGCAGTAAGAAATCTTAGCATAGCCTTATTTTATAAAATCTCTCTCTTTTTTTTCATCTTGATTAGAAATAAACAATTTTTCTTCCACCAAGATGCATTGGAACAGATTCTGATATCCATAAATTTTTTACAAAATATTTTTCCTCAACGCTACTTTTCAAAACATCTGCTAAAAAGGCATAACACTCACCAGCATCAATAGCTGATTGAACTTTACACTCTAAAAAGCCTATGCATCCTTCTATTAATGGAGCAGAAATTGTGTGTGCCTTAAAAATTTTCAGACCTGCTTCCTTAAATTTATCCGCTTTTCTTCCTGATTTAGAGCCACAAATCCATATTGCCTTTTCCATACTTTTTTGAGGAATATTTATGGCAAACTCTCCAGTTTCCAAAATTAACTCTGCTGTATAGTGTTCTTTTGATACACAAACTATTATTTTCGGTGGTTCCTCTGAGGCTGGAGTGGCCCAGGCACAGGACATTACATTAATCCTACCATTTTTACCAACCGAGGTAAGAAAAAAAACAATCTTTGGATGGAGTAACCTATAAAAATTTTCCGACAAATTTTTCATTTTATACCTCCTCCATAAAAATTAATTTTCATCACACTACATCATGAAATCTTGTTACTCGAGGCATTCTTCCCTTAACTTCACAACACTCTGAAAGATGAGCATCACTTACCTTAATAAGCGTTCCTCTTTTAGACCCATATCTAAAAACTGTTATTCCCTTAAGTCCCTTTTTATAGGCAATTAAAAATATTTTTGCCACCTCTTCCTTTTTTGTTCTCTCTGCAAGATTTATCGTTTTAGACACGGCATTATCGGTATATTTCTGAAAGGATGCTTGCATTTCAATGTGTTGCTCAGGTGTTATCTCAAGTGCTGTTTTAAAAAGAGTTTTAATTTTTGAGGAAATTCCCTTTATTCCTCTCAAGGTACCCCTTTTTCTAATTTCTTCGATAAAATTTTCACTATAAAAACCTTCATTTTTAGCAATTTCAATTAAATATTTATTAATTATCTCAAATTCTCTATCAAGGATCCTCTGCTTATAGGCAAGTAAAAAATATGGTTCTATTCCACTTGAACAATCAGCAATTATAGATATAGTTCCCGTTGGTGCTATTGTTGTGGTGGTAGCGTTTCTCATTGGCATTCCCCTTTTATCCCATACTGAGCCTTTAAAATTAGGAAAAGTTCCTCTTTTCTGAGCAAGCTCAAAGGATGCTTCATGGGACTTATCTCTTATAAATTTCATAACTTGTTCGGCTAAGGTAAAGGCTTTCTTGTGATTATAAGGGATCATTAACTCTATCAGGCAATCAGCCCATCCCATTATGCCAAGTCCTATTTTTCTATTTCCTTTATGCATTCTTTCAACCTCGGGCACAGGATAATTAGTAACATCAATTGCGTCATCAAGAAATCTCGTGGCAAGCTTAACATCCTGACCTAAAAGATCAAAATTAATTTTTCCATCTATTACATATTTTGATAAATTTATTGAACCAAGAATACATGCCTCATAAGGTAAAAGTGGTTGTTCTCCACAGGGATTTGTGCAATCTATAATTCCTAAATCTGGAGTAGGATTATATTTATTTATCGTATCAATAAATATAATTCCTGGGTCTCCTACTTCCCAAGCAGCTTCAACTATTTCATTAAAAACTTCCTTTGCCTTTACTTTTCTCACTACCTCACCATTTCTTGGATTTATAAGAGGAAAATATTCATCTTTAAAAAGGGCTTCCATAAAAAAATCTGTAATTGCAACAGAAATATTGAAATTACTAAGATTTTCAATGCGTTTCACCCTTATAAATTCAATAATATCAGGATGGTCAATCCTCAAAATTCCCATGTTTGCACCTCTTCTTGCACCACCCTGTTTTATGATATCTGAAGCTTTATCAAATATTTTCATGAAAGACACGGGTCCACTTGCTATACCTCCTGTGGAACGAACAATATCGCCTTTAGGTCTCAAATTTGAAAAATTAAAACCTGTGCCTCCACCACTTTGAAGAATAAGAGCTGTATCCATTAATGTTTTAAATATGGACTCAATTGAATCCTCTATAGGAAGCACAAAACAAGCAGCAAGCTGAGCCTTTGCTTTACCTGCATTCATCAAAGCTGGTGAATTTGGTAGAAATCTTAAATTACTAATCATATCAAAAAATTTATCTGACCATTCTGAGGGATTTTCTCCATAAAATTCTTCGGCCTTGCTGATATAATCTGCCACCCTGTGGAAAAGTCCATCAGGATTTTCTATAATCTGTCCTTTTTCGTTTTTTAATAAATATCTTATCTCAAGAACTGTCTTTGCTCTATCACTTAAATTCATTAACTATAGTCTATCATATTCAGTTGCAACTTTAGGATAGGAAAAATTAAAATTATAGCATGAAAATTAAATGCCCCGTTTGTGGTAAACTTGCTGACTATGAAAACAATCATTGGAGACCATTTTGCTCAAAAAATTGTAAAGTTATTGATCTATGGAACTGGTTTCATGAATACTATTCAATAAAGATTGAAGAAATTGATGAAAAAATAAAATCCGAGGAGGAAGAAAATGATAAAACTCACAGTTTGTGGCGCAGCAGGAAGAATGGGCAGTAGAATTATTGCCCTTTCTAAGGAATATGAAGAATTAAAACTTGTAGGTGCTATTGAATCTAAAACTAATCCTAAAATAGGTTCTGATGCAGGAGTAGTTGCAGGAATTGGACCATTAGGAGTAGAAATAATGGCTGACCTAAAAAAAATAATTAAAAACACTGACGTTGTTGTAAATTTTACATCACCTGAAGCTACCTTGGAACATCTTGAAATTGTTAAAAAATCAAAAAAACCAATAGTAATAGGTACTACAGGATTTAGTAATGAACAAATATTGAAAATTCAGAAAATATCAAAGGAAATACCTATAGTTCTCTCACCCAATATGAGCATTGGTGTTAATCTTTTATTTAAAATTCTGAAGGATGTGGCAAAGGTTCTTGGAGACGATTATGATGTGGAAATCGTAGAAGCTCATCATAGGATGAAAAAAGATGCTCCCAGTGGAACAGCCATAAAAATGGCTAAAGTAATTGCAGAAGCCTTAGGAAGAAATTTTGATGAAGTAGCTGTTTATGCAAGAAAAGGAATAATTGGTGAGAGAACGAAAAAAGAAATCGGAATTCAAACAGTTAGAGCAGGAGATATTGTGGGAGAGCATACAGTTATGTTTGGAGGATTAGGAGAAAGAATAGAAATAACGCATAAAGCATCAAGTAGAGATACATTTGCAAGAGGAGCCCTAAAGGCAGCCATATGGCTTTATGGTAAACCTGCAGGATTTTATGATATGGGAGATGTACTCGGAATAAAATAGAAAATGGGGAGGATACCCCTCCCCTTCCTTTTATCCTTCCACAATTGAAAACTCTTTCCACATGAACCAATTACCAGTATCTTTCATAAAGTTATATGTTTCTGAGAAAATTTTATAATGCTGCTCTTCTTCAAAAATTAATCTTTCAAAAAGTTTCTTTTCCTTTTCTGTAGTTACTTCATTTATAACTTTTTTATAAAACTCTATGCCTTCCTTTTCCATGTCCATAGCGATTCTAAAAGCCTCAAGGTCATCAGAAAGAGCTTTAACTCTTTCCATCATTTTATCTTTCATCTCTTCAAATATTGTTTTGACTGTTTTTATAGGATTAGCCTCTTTAATTGTAAGTTCAATTCCTTTAAGTACCTCTTCTATCATTTTTATGTGATTTTTTTCATCCTCTGCTATAGTAAGGAACATTTTTTTTCCTACGGGATGAGAAACCTTCCCAGAAGCTTCTGTATAAAACTTTACTGCGTCTGTTTCCATCTTTAAAGCAATTTCAACTGATTTCATGTAATCCTCCTAATTAATCCTCTGGTTCAAACATGTCCTTTGTAGCACCGCATACAGGACAATTCCAAGTATCAGGTAGATTTTCAAAGGATGTTCCAGGTGCTATTCCATTGTCAGGGTCTCCCTGTGCTGGGTCATAAACATAACCACATACACTACATTTGTACTTTTTCATATTATGCCTCCTTTAATAAAGGTTAAATTAAAATTATTATAAACTAATTTATTTCAATTTATCAAAATCTATCATGTTATAATAAAATTTATGAAATTTAAATTAATTATAATTACAGTAATTATATTAATTGCGTTCTTAGCTGGTGCCGGTTTTGCACTATTTAGGGATATTCCCTCTATCAAAGATTTTGATAAAGTAAAAACACCTCAGGGAACAAAAGTTTATGCTGATGACGGAACTCTAATTGGAGAATTTAAAATCCAAAAGGGCATCTATATTCCCATAAAGCAAATACCAAAACATTTAATTGACGCTGTTATAGCAGTAGAAGATTCAAGATTTTGGAAACATAAAGGAATTGACTATATCGGCATAGGTAGAGCTCTTATTACTGATATTCTTCACATGCAACTTAAAGAAGGAGGAAGCACTATAACTCAACAACTTGCAAAAATAATGTTTCTTACGCCAGAGAAAACAATATCAAGAAAAATTAAAGAGGCATATTTAGCAATGAAAATAGAAAAAGAACTAAGTAAAGAAAAGATACTTGAACTTTATCTAAATAATGTTTATTTTGGACACGGAGCCTACGGAGTTGAGATGGCATCAAGAATTTATTTTGGTAGGTCTGTCACTCATATAAGTCTTCCTGAGGCAGCCTTACTTGCTGGATTAATAAAAGCTCCTAATGCCTATTCTCCATACAATGATTTAGTCAAAGCCAAACAACGTCAGGAAATTGTACTTGAAAGAATGGAGAAAGAGGAATTAATAACGCCCCAAGAAAGAAAAAGAGCATCCTCCCAAGAAATTCATTTGAGTTCATTAAGAATTTCAACGGAAAATTATAATTATTTCCTTGAATTTGTAAGAAAACAGTTAGAGGAAAATTTTGATGTAGACAAGATTTATAAAGGCAACTTAAAGGTGTACACCACCCTTGATACTAAGGCTCAAGTGTCTGCACAAAGATCTTTGCAGGAGGGACTTAGAGATGTAGATAAAAGAATTGGTTGGAGAGGTCCCATAGGAAAAGTGTCAATAAAGGAGGAGGAAAAGGAACAAAAAGTTGCTTTTTCACCATCACAAGGAGATATTGCCCGGGGTATTGTTATTTCAGTAACAAATAATCAAGCTATTATTAAAGCAAGAGGGTTAAAGGGTAAATTAAATCTGCAAGATGCTCAATGGGCAAGTAAAGTAATAGATTCTTCTGGAAAAGTTAAAACTTTTAAAAATTTTAAACTTACTGACATTCTCTCCCCTGGTGATATAATAATGGTGAAATTTAAATCTGTTGGCAAAGAAATTATGTTTTCTCTCGAACAGGAGCCTGAAATAGAAGGAGCATTAGTTGCTATAGACCCTCAAAATGGATATATACGAGCAATGGTGGGAGGATATAATTTTCAAAGAGGAGAGTTTAACCGGGCAGTTTATGCAAAAAGACAACCTGGAAGTGCCTTTAAACCTTTTGTTTATGCCACCGCCATAGAAAAGGGTTTTACACCAGAAAGTACTATTCTTGATGAACCAATAAGTTATAGAACAGGACTCAAAGAATGGGCACCGTCAAACTATGATGGTGAGTTTTGGGGAGAAATAACTTTAAGAAGAGCCTTAGCTTTCTCAAGAAATGTTCCAACTGTTAGATTGGCAGAGACCATTGGAGTAGACTCAATAATAAACCTCGCGAAAAGAACAGGAATTACATCTGATATGCCAGCAGATTTAACTATTGCTCTTGGGAGTCTTAGCGTATCTCCATTGGAGTTAACATCAGCATTTGCTGTTTTCGCTAATGGTGGCAAAAAAATAAAACCGATAGCAATAAAATATATCACTGATGCTACAGGAAAAATTTTATTACAAAATGAACCTGAACTTCAAGATGCTATTTCTCCAGAGATTTCTTTTACAATAACTAACATGCTTAAAGATGTTGTTACTTATGGTACAGGAACGAGAGCTAATATAGGAAGACCTGTGGCAGGAAAAACCGGAACGAGCAATGATTTCAAAGATGCTTGGTTTATCGGTTATACACCTCAACTTGTAGCAGGAGTTTGGGTTGGTTATGATGATATGAGAAAAAGTCTCGCTCAAGGAGAGGCTGGTGGTAGAGCATCTGCACCAATTTGGGCTCAATTTATGAAAGAAGCCCTTGCTGATAAAGAACTCCAAGATTTTATGTTGACCATACCAGAATCCCGCGAAAGCTCGAAAAATCAGGAATCAAATAAAGCCAACAATCAATCGATTAAACCTTTAATACCAAGATAAAAGGAGATTGGTATGAATATACTTGTTTTTGGATTAGGTGCCTTAGGAACGGTTTTTGCAACTTCTTTAAAAGCCTCTGGTGAGAATGTATTCGGGGTCACAAAAAGTAAATATATAGAAAAAATTAAGGATAAAAGATTAAAAATAAAAGGACTTTTTGGAGAAAAAGAAGCTTTATTAGACGATATCTTTAAAGATCCTAAAGATATTTTAGATAAAAATTTTGATCTTATCATTGTAGCTGTAAAATCATATGATACGGAAACTGTTATCAAACAAATTAAACAGTTCCTTAATGAAAAAACGCTTGTTTTACTTGCGCAAAACGGTTATGGGAATTATGAATTGGCAAGTTCAATTTTAGGTAAGGATAAGGTTATTCTATCAAGAGTAATATTTGGAGCTAAAGTCATAGAAATCGGTTTAGCAGAAGTAACAGTATTTGCTGATGATATTGTGATCGGTCAACCAGAACATTCAATTTCTGAGGAAAAATTAGAAACTATTGCCAGATTATTTAATAAAGCTGGTCTTCCCACAAGAGTATCTGAAAATGTTTATGCAATACTATGGGATAAAATCCTTTATAACTCTGCATTAAATCCATTGGGAGCCATATTAGAATGTACTTATGGTGACTTAGCTGATTATAAAGAAACGAGAGAGATAATGAATAAAATAATAGAAGAGATTTTTATAGTAACAAAGGCAAATGGAATAAAACTTAATTGGGAAGATGCAGAGGATTACTTAAGATTTTTTTATGAAAAACTTGTTCCTCCTACGGCAAAACATTTTCCTTCGATGTATTATGATATCCAAAAAGGGAAAAAAACAGAAATTGACTCGCTAAATGGAGCTATTGTAAACCTTGGTAAAAAATTAGGGATAAATGTTCCGGTCAATGAAACTATTACAAATACTATAAAAGTTTTGGAAAAGCTGGCGTCGAAAAAGGCTAATCTTAAAAATATTTCATAATTATTTTTGTTTATTCAAAACATTGGCTTAAAGTATTCTAATTTTTTAAAGTTATGGTAATATATATAACTATCCATAAAATTTTGAAATTTTAGGAGGTTGATAATGATTTTAAAAAGATATCTTCTTGCACCAGGTCCTACCCCTGTACCCCCAGAGGTTCTTCTTAGTATGGCTATGCCCATAATCCATCATCGTAGTCCTGATTTTTTACCCATTCTTGATTCTGCTAAAAAGGGGCTTCAATGGATATATCAGACAAAAAATGATGTTTTAATTCTCTGCTCAACAGGAACAGGTGGTATGGTTGCAGCAGTTAATAACTTTTTTTCACCTGGTGAAAAAGTCCTTGTAATAAATGGAGGTAAATTTGGAGAAAGATGGGTAAAAATTGCTCAAGCCTATGGCTTAAATGTCTTAGAAATTCCTGTTGAATGGGGATACTCAGTTGATGTAAATAGAGTTGAGGAGGAACTAAAAAAAGAGCCAGACATTAAAGGCGTTCTGATTCAGGCAAGTGAAACTTCAACAGGTGTTTATCATGACATTGAATCTGTTGGAAAAATTGTAAAAAATTACGATGATACACTATTTATAGTTGATTCTATTTCAGCATTAGTTGCACATGACATAAAAACAGATGAATGGGGAATTGATGTAATGGTTAGCGGAGCACAGAAAGGGTTCATGCTACCCCCAGGACTTGCCTTTATAAGTGTGAGTGAAAAAGCATGGAAAAAAAATGAAAAATCCAAAACTCCCAGATTTTACTTCAACCTCAAAAAAGAAAGAGAAAATTTAGCTAAAAATCAAACTAACTTTACTTCTGCTGTCTCCTTGATAATAGGACTTAATGAGGCATTAAAATTAATGCAAAAGGAAGGTCTTGAAAATATATTTCGTAGACACGCTATTTTAGCCCATGCAACAAGAGAATCAGTTAAAGAACTTGGTTTAGCTCTTTTCCCTAAAGGAACACCAAGCAATGCGGTAACTGCCATAGAGGCACCTGAAGGCATTGATGGACAGGTTATATATAAAACTCTGAGAGAAAAACACGGTGTTACAGCAGCTGGAGGGCAGGATAAACTTAAAGGCAAGGTCTTCCGTTTTGCCCATCTTGGTTATGCTGACAAATTTGATGTGATAGTTGGAATCTCTGCCCTTGAAATGACATTAAAAAAACTAGGATATCCTGTTACATTTGGAAAGGGCGTTGCTAAGGCAGAGGAAATTTTTTCAAAGGAGGAGAAAAATTGAAAGTTCTTGTTAGCGATAATATTTCACAAAAAGGTTTGGAAATTCTGAGAAAAGCCGGGCTTGAAGTAGATGTTAAAACAGGCTTAAAAACTGAAGAATTGAAAGCAATAATCGGTGAATATGATGCTTTGATTATCAGAAGTGCTACTAAAGTAACTGCTGAAATAATTGAGGTAGCTGATAAACTTAAAGTAATAGGTAGAGCAGGCACAGGCGTGGATAATGTAGATAAAGTAGCTGCAACTAAAAAGGGAATTGTGGTCATGAATACACCAGGAGGCAATACTATCACAACAGCAGAACATGCTATAGCCATGCTCTTTTCTCTTGCAAGAAAAATACCACAGGCAACTGCATCTATGAAATCGTGGAAATGGGAAAAGAAAAAATTCATGGGTGTAGAACTTTTCAACAAAACAATTGGCATAATAGGGTTAGGTAGAATTGGAACAGAGGTTGCTAAAAGAACGCAATGTATGGGTATGAATGTTTTGGCCTATGATCCCTTCCTTAGCGATGAAAGAGCAGAAGAACTGGGAATAACGAAAACTGATCTTAACAGAATCTTTGCCGAAGCAGACTTCATAACCATCCATACACCGCTTACAGCTGAAACGAAATACTTAATAAATAAAGACACCATAGCAAAAATGAAAAAAGGAGTCTATATTATTAACTGTGCACGTGGTGGAATAGTAAATGAAAAAGATCTTTATGAGGCAATTCAAGAAGGTAAAGTGGCAGGAGCAGCCCTTGATGTTTTCGAAAAGGAACCTCCAGAGGAAGGTTATCCTTTACTTGCCGACGAAAGAGTCATATGCACTCCGCATCTTGGGGCTTCCACCTTGGAAGCACAGGAAAATGTGGCTGTTGCCATAGCAGAACAAATTGTTGACTACTTAATAAATGGAACTATAAGAAATGCCGTTAATTTCCCATCAATTCCCTTTGACCAAGTTCCACTTATTCGTCCCTATCTGGTACTTCTTGAAAGAATGGGCAGTTTTGCATCTCAAATTTTCTCAAAAAGTATAAAACAAATTCAGATAGAATATCTCGGTGAAATCTCAGCTCTAAATACTCAAGCATTAACTGCTGCTGCCCTTAAAGGAGTCTTGGATCCAATTTTAGGTGAACCTGTTAATTACGTAAACGCTTCTTTTATTGCAAAAGAAAGGGGCATTGAAGTAAAGGAAATAAAAGGTAAAGAAGCTGGAGATTATCAAAGCCTTGTCAGAGTGGTGCTTCTTTCTAAGGATGATAAAACAGTAATAGCAGGAACATTGTTAAGCAGAAAAGACCCAAGAATTGTTCAAATTAATGATATTTCCATGGAGATTATTCCTGAGGGTAATATGATTTTTATGAGAAATCACGACCGTCCAGGTGTTATTGGTAATATAGGAACACTTCTTGGAAAAAATAATATAAATATTGGACATATGCATTTTGGAAGAAAGGAAGCAGGTGGAATAGCTTTCTCAGTTATAAGTATTGATGCAGCATTGACTGATGAAATAATTGAACAAATAAAAAAGCTTCCAAATGTATTGGAAGTAAAACCGGTATACATTTCCATTCATTAATTCATTTAAGGAGATTATTTTATGGCTACCGTTGTTATAATAGGTGCTCAATGGGGAGATGAGGGAAAGGGAAAAATTGTTGATTTTTTAACAGAAAAATGTGATTATGTTGTGAGATTTCAAGGAGGATGCAATGCAGGCCATACTGTTGTTGTAGGTAACGAAAAGTATATTCTTCACCTTATTCCGTCTGGAATCCTGCATAAAGGTAAAAAATGCATAATTGGTAATGGGGTTGTTCTTGATCCTCTGGGACTATTAAAGGAAATTGAAACACTTATGAGCAAAGGAATTGATATTGATGAAAATCTTTATATTGCAAAGCACTGTCATCTCATAATGCCCTATCATATAGCAATAGAAGAACAGGCCGAGAAGAAGAAAAAAATTGGAACAACCAAAAAGGGAATAGGACCTTGTTATACTGATAAAATCGCAAGAAATGGCGTAAGAATGGTTGACTTACTCTATCCAGAAGTCCTAAGAAGTAAAATTACAGCTAATCTTGAAATTATAAACTTTTTACTTAAAAATTTATATGGTGCTAATCCTCTTGATGAACAACAAATTTTCACCCAATACATAGATTACGCAGAGAAGCTAAAAAAATATATAATAGATGCCGATGTTTTAATAAATAAAGCTATTGAGAGCGGTAAAAACATTCTTTTCGAAGGAGCTCAGGGAACACTCCTTGATATTGATCACGGCACATATCCTTATGTTACATCTTCAAACACCATAGCAGGTGGTGTCTGCACAGGAACAGGAGTAAGTCCTAAAAAAATTGATAAAATTATAGGAATTGTTAAAGCCTACACCACAAGAGTTGGTGAAGGACCTTTTCCCACAGAAATAAAGGATTCTCTTGGTGAGGATATAAGAAAAAAAGGTGGAGAATATGGAGCTACGACAGGAAGACCTCGCAGATGCGGATGGCTTGATCTTGTCGGACTTAAACATGCTGTAAGAGTTAATGGATTTACGGGCATTGCCATAACTAAGCTTGATATACTTGACGGAATTGAAAAAATAAAAGTATGTGTAGGCTATAAGTATAGAAATACGATTTTAGAAGATTTTCCTAAGGAATTAGAAATTCTTCAAAATTGTACTCCTATCTATGAAGAGTTACCTGGTTGGAAAGAAACCACAGCAGGAATAAAAGATTATGAAAATCTTCCTAAAAATTCACAAAAATATCTTCAGTTTATCGAGGACTCTCTGAAAGTAAAAATCCAGATAATTTCAACAGGACAGAAAAGAGATGAAATTATCATTAAGGAGTCTCCTTTATGAATTAATCTTTAATGAAAAATGTCCCATTTGTAAGAAAGAATCATATTGGCAGATATCACCTTTCTGTATAGATTGTTGGAATAAAATTAAGCCCTTAGAAAATAATAAAATAACAAAGGGAAAATTTAATGAAGAATTTTGGAATTACATAGATACCCTTTATAGTTACTCCAATTATGAAGGCACTATAAAAGAGGCAATATCTCTTTTTAAGTATTCAAAAATAAAAAGGCTCGGAAAAAATTTGGGTAAACTTTTAACTACACTCCAGCCTCCTCCTATAGATATAATAGTGCCTGTTCCTTTACATA
>JAOAGB010000107.1 GCA_026415995.1 Thermodesulfovibrio sp.
GGAGGTGGTTCGACAATGCTTGCAGAGATGCGTAAAACTTCTGATACTGTATCTACTATCAATCCTATGGTAACACCTTGTATGTCCATTATCATTATCTTCTGCTTCATTCTGTCTTCTTCTTCAGGAAGTCCAAACATCTTTCTTAGGCTAACCACAGGGATGACCTTGCCACGAAGATTAATAACTCCTTCCACGTAGTATGGTGCATTAGGCACTCTTGTTATCTCTTTCATCCTGTTTATTTCTTGCACCTTCAGTATATCAACAGCATACTCTTCTGCCCCAAGAGTAAATGTAACTAATTGAAGAATCTGGCTTTTCTCCGCTATTTTTTGTTCCTTTGCAACGAGTGCTGTTTCCATTTTCATCCCCCCTTTCTTTTTTTTAATTATACATTTTTTAAGAAATTTTTTGAATTTTGACCTATTTACTTATAGTTTATAATAGCTTATAACTTTCCAGACCGAATTATTGAGATAATAAGCCATATTCCGAAAAATAAAGCAACTATTCCTGTTAAAAGTCCAAAGAGAGAAATTCCATAAAAAAGAGGTTTGACCTGACTGGCATGCATTATTGCTGAACTAAGGATCATGGCACTCACAATAAGACTGAATGCTATTTTATTGCTTGCTCTATCAATATCTTTCAAAAATTCAGGCAAATTGACATGATACATTCTGACTGTTATTTGGTCATTAATTGCTTTTCTAACTAATCTTTTTATTTGTAATGGAATGTTTTCAAAGGCATCCCTAACTTCATTTATTAATTTTATTGTTTTCCCCAGATAAAACTCTGGCTTATATCTCGTAGCAATTATATTTTGAGCATAGGGCTTTATTAATTCAATAATTGATATCTGAGGACATAATTCCCTTGTCAAGCCCTCAAGCATTATTAGAACTTTATTAATTAACAATAATTCAGGTAAAAACCTAAGTCTATATTTTAATGCTGCCTTCATAACAGATTCAATTACCTCAGATATCTGAATTTTTTCTATGGGCAAATTATAGATAGGATGAAGAATTTCCTCTATGTCTTCCCTAAGATTCTTTTCAAATTTTTCTATATCTACATCTTCAGGAATTATACCAAGCTTTAAATATTCCTTAATTAATCGCTCTGTATCACGATTCATAATTGCAAGAGCCACATTTGCATATGCCTCCTTAAATTCCTCATCAATTTTACCGACTATTCCAAAATCAATTAGCGAGACTCTGCCATCTTTAATAACTAAAATATTTCCTGGATGGGGATCGCCATGAAAAAAACCATGTTCAAAAATCTGTTTAAAATACATATCAATTACTGTTTTTAAAATTTCCTTAGGTTCAAAACCCATTTGTCTAAGTTCGGATATATTATCAATTCTTTTTCCTTTTATTTTTTCCATTATTAAAACTTTCTCTGTGATAAACTCACTGTAAATACTGGGGATGTATACCTTCTCATCATTTTTAAAATTTTCCCTAAAAACCATGGCATTTCTTGCTTCTCTACGAAAATCAAGCTCTCTTGTTATAGAGTTTGCAAATTCATTAACTATTGCTGTTGGCTCAAAAACCTTACTTTCTGGAATATGTTTTTCAATGAGACGTGCGAGCATTTGTAGAATATTAAGGTCAGACATAATTTGTTCTCTAATTCCCGGACGTCTAACCTTAACAATCACCTCTTTGTCATTATTCAAAATAGCTTCATGCACCTGGGCTATGGAAGCCGAACCAATTGGAATAGGATTGAAGCTCTTAAAAATTTTATCTGTAGACATCCTTAGTTCTTTCTCTATAATTTCATAAACCTTTTTTATATCAAAAGGAGGCACATTGTCTTGTAATTTTTTAAATTCTTTTATATACAACTCACCCATAATATCAGGACGAGAGGCAAGAAGTTGTCCAAGTTTTATAAAAGTTGGTCCAAGCTCCTCAAAAGCCTTTCTCAGTCTTTCAGCAGTGGTAGGTATTTTAACAGAGGGCCATTTGCCAAAAAATTTCAGTCTTTTCCTTAAAGAAACAAATCTTCCAAGATGGAGCTGGTCAATAAACTGTCCAAACCCATGTTTTATAAAAACATTTATTATTTCTTGAAGTCTTCTCGCTGAAAGATATGTCTTTTTTATTCGAAAAATATCCATTTATCAGATATTATAACAAAATGAAAAATCTTTGCCTGAAACAGATTTAAAAATAACTTTAGCCATATTATCTAAATGTTTTTTAATATCTATAAGCATAATTTTAAGTGCTTGCCTAATTAAATAAAAATTTAATCTCCTATGCTATAATACTTTTCATGGGTAGTAAAAGGGGATACTTTGGAGAGTATGGAGGACGCTTTGTCCCTGAAACCCTTATGCCAGCATTAGAAGAGCTTGAAAGAGCTTTTTTAAAAGCTAAAAATGACAGAAACTTCATTGCTGATTTTGAATCTCTCCTTAAAGACTATGTGGGAAGACCTACACCTCTTTATTTTGCAAAAAGATTTACTGAGTATCTTGGTGGCGCAAAGATATATTTAAAAAGAGAAGACCTTGCACACACTGGAGCACATAAAATTAACAATGCACTTGGACAGGCGCTGCTTGCAAAAAAGTTAATGAAAAAAGAAAGAATAATAGCAGAGACAGGTGCTGGTCAACATGGAGTTGCCACTGCAACAGGTGCAGCCCTTACAGGACTTAAATGTGATATATACATGGGAACTGAGGATATTCGTAGACAGGCACTTAATGTTTTTAGAATGAATCTTTTGGGAGCTCGTGTTTTACCTGTTGACACGGGATCAAAAACATTAAAAGATGCCATAAATGAAGCTCTAAGAGACTGGACTACTAATGTAAGAACCACCCATTATGTTCTTGGAACAGTTTTCGGACCTCATCCATATCCAATGCTTGTTAGATTTTTCCAAAGTATAATAGGTAGAGAAGCAAGACAACAAATATTTAAAAAAGAGGGTAGATTGCCATCCCTTCTGATAGCCTGTGTTGGCGGAGGAAGTAATTCAATTGGACTGTTTAGCGGCTTTCTTAAAGATAGAGAAGTTAAAATGATAGGTGTTGAAGCTGGTGGCAAGGGTATTGAAAGCGGACTACATGCAGCACGATTTGCTGGTGGCGCAAAGGGAATCTTTCAAGGATGCCTTAGCTATGTTCTGGAAAATGAGGACGGTAATATTTTACAAACCCACTCTGTATCGGCAGGACTTGATTACGCCTCTGTAGGTCCTGAACATGCCTACTTAAAAGAAACAGGAAGGGTTCAATATACCTATGCTACCGATGATGAAGCGCTTCAGGCATTTGAACTTTTAAGTAAATTTGAAGGAATTATTCCTGCTCTTGAATCAGCACATGCTATAGCTGAAGCAATAAAAATAGCACCTAAAATGTCAAAGGACTCAATTATAATTATAAACCTCTCAGGTAGAGGGGACAAGGATGTACAAGAAGTTGCAAGAATTAAAGCAGAGGATTCTTCGATTCGCTCAGAATAACAATGGGAAATTTCAGAATTACTTTTTTTCACCCTGACCCTGAGCGTAATTGAAGAGGGAGAGGCTCCTCTTCAATGAGGAGTAAATGCTTTGGTCTCTGAGACTTTACACTGAGAAAAGCGAAGGGTTTTATCATAATTAAAGTAAAAAAAGTGCGGTTTTGGATAGGATTTGATATGAATACTTAGAGTGGTGGAGAAGATAATGACTAAAAAAGGTTTTACAGTTAGAAAAAAATTTGAACAGATAAAAAATAAAGGAAGAAGAGCATTCATTCCATACATAATGGCAGGAGATCCAGATCTTGAGGAGACTGCTAAAAGACTAAAAATTCTTGAACAAGCAGGTGCTGATATTATAGAGCTTGGAGTGCCCTTTACAGACCCTCTTGCTGACGGTCCCACAATTCAGAGGGCAGCAGAAAGGGCTTTAAATTCGGGAACTACACTAAGAAAAATTCTTAATTTTCTTGCAGATTTCAAAGATAAAATAAATGTGCCCATTGTTCTTATGACATATCTTAATCCTGTTTTCTGCTACGGGATTGAAAGATTTTTTAAGGATGCTCAAAAAGCTAATATTGGCGGGATAATATTTCCAGATTTAACAGTCGAGGAATCTCAACCTTATAGATATTTCGCAAAAAAATATGGTGTTGATATAATTTTTCTTGTTGCACCAACTTCAACCCCTGAAAGAGTTAAAAAAATTATAAAAGCCTCAACAGGTTTTGTTTATTATGTTTCCATAACTGGAATTACAGGGTCTTCTCTTAAACTCGATAAAACTTTTGAAAACCATATAGACTTTGTTAAAAGTTTTGGTAAACCAGTTTGCATTGGCTTCGGAGTCAGTAATCCAGAGGAAGCAGGTTGTGTCTCAAAATATGCAGATGGAGTAATTGTAGGCAGCGCTATTGTTAAAGTATTCTATGAAACTCCAGATAAAGCTTTTGAATTTATTAAATCTTTGAGAGAGGCGATATAATGGCGTGGTTTAAAAGAAAAGAACCCAAAATAGAAAAAAAAGTAAAAATTCCTGAAGGATTATGGGTAAAATGTGAAAACTGTAAAGAAATAATATATCGCAAAGAACTGGAAAATAATTTTAAAGTATGTCCTAAATGTAACTATCACTTCAGAATATCAGCAAAAGAAAGAATCTCTATAATGACAGACAGTGGCAGTTTCAAAGAGCTTGATCCAGAACTTAAAAGTCCTGATCCACTGGGTTTTAAAGATACTCTACCATACAAAGACAGACTTCTGGAGAACGAAAAAAAATCTGGCATCAAAGAGGCTGCCATATATGGAGAAGCAAAAATAAATGGTAGAGAAGTTGTAATAGCTGTACTTGACTTCTCCTTTATGGGTGGAAGCATGGGAACTGTTGTTGGAGAAAAGATAACAAGAGCCGCAGAGAGAGCAATTGAGAGAAGATTGCCTCTCATAGTTGTTTCTTCATCTGGTGGAGCAAGAATGCAGGAAGGTATGTTTTCTCTAATGCAGATGGCAAAAACTTCACAGGCAATTGGAAAATTAAAGAATGCTGGACTGTTATATATTTCTGTTTTGGCAGATCCAACCTTTGGAGGAGTCACAGCCTCCTTTGCCATGCTCGGTGACATAATAATTGCAGAGCCTAAAAGTCTCATCGGATTTGCAGGACCAAGGGTTATTCAAGAAACAATCAAACAACAGCTACCAGAAGGTTTCCAAAGAGCAGAATTTTTACTTGAGCATGGAATGGTTGATATCGTTACAGAAAGAAAAGAGCTTAAAAATACTATATCCAAAATTATAGATATATTAATGCCTCCACAAAAATCTGAAGAAACGCTTACAGAAGAAGTGAAAAATGTCAGATGAAGTATCAAGAACTAATAAATGAACTTTACAGCAGAAGGACAAAAGGCATAAAATTAGGACTTGAAAGGATTTTTGCAGTCCTTGAAAAATTTCATAATCCCCAAAATAGTTTTCCCACTGTCCATATTGCAGGAACAAATGGAAAAGGTTCTGTATCAA
>JAOAGB010000012.1 GCA_026415995.1 Thermodesulfovibrio sp.
ATTTTTTCAGCCACATATAAATAAACTGCACCGAAACTTAAAGGAAAGGCTTTTATATTCTTAAATCCACAGTTTTCTAAAAGTTTTATAAAATCTAAAGGCTTATAAAAACCCTCTATTGATGAGCCAAGATATTCATAGGCATAGCGCACTGAAAAGATTGAGGCAAAAATTGGAACTAATTTTTTTAGATAAAATAAATAGGGTTTTCTTAAGAATCCCTCTGGAAGAGAAAACTCAAGAATTATAAGCTTACCACCTTTTTTGATCACCCTATTAATTTCTCTTAATGCTTTTTCAGTATCATGCATATTTCTTATACCAAAGGCACAGGTTACAGCATCAAAAGAATCATCTCTGAAAGGTAATTGATAGGCTGAAGCTGATAGAGAAGTAAAATTATTCTCCATTTTTTTCAATGCAATTCTTAGCATTTCAAAACTAATGTCAACTCCAATAACTTTTATACTTTCTTTTAATAATTCTCTTGCAGAATCTCCTGTTCCTGTAGCAAGGTCTAAGACCAGACGAGTTTTTCCATCTAAAGTCTCTTTCGCCATTTTTTTTCTCCAAAAAATATCCTGTCCAAAGGAAAGAAGTCTATTTAGAAAGTCATATCTTCCTACAATTTTATCAAACATAGATTTAATCTCATGCGTTTCTTTCATATCCAAGAATTATATCATATTGTGACATAATAAATTATGTATATTCGCCGATTTGACCCATGGAAAAATGAGCTTTGCAGTTGTCCAACGAAATATTCATTAAATCCTTACACGGGATGTGCTCATGGATGTATTTACTGTTATGCTTCATGTTATATAAAGGATTTTTTTAGGTGTAGAGAAAAGCCAAGAATTATCGAAAGTCTAAGGAAAGATATAAAAAAAGTTCCCATAGGTTCACTTATTTCTCTATGTAATACTTCAGACCCTTATCCTCCTATGGAAAAAGAGAAAATCATCACAAGAAGATGCCTTGAAATTTTTAAAGAATATGAAATGAAAGTCCTCATCATAACTAAAAGTGATTTAGTATGCCGAGATATAGATTTGCTCAAAGACATGCAAACTGCTGTTACTATAACAATTACAACTCTTAAATATCATGAAAAGCTTGAACCTTACGCACCAAATCCGTTTAATAGGCTAAAGGCTCTTGAAAAATTAAATAAAGAGGGAATCCCCACAGGATTAAGGCTTGATCCTATTATTCCTATGGTCAATGAGGAAGAAATAGAAGAAATTTTACAATTAGCAAGTTATACGGGAGTAAAACATGTAACGACAAGTACATTCAAGCCAAGATGGGACAGCTGGAAAAGGCTTATAAGTGTTTTCCCTAATTTGAGCAATAAATTAGAAAACCTCTATTTAATAAAAGGCCAAAGGATTGGTAATTCTTATTATTTGAATAGCACTTTAAGGGAAAATATGATTAGTAAGATAAAGGAAATCTGTATTTCTTTGTCTTTAAGTTTTTCTACTTGTAGAGAAAACCTGCCAAATTATATTAATTCAAAAAGTTGTGATGGTAGTCATTTAATAGAAGGAGAGGTTTAATAGCCCCTCCTTCTATTATCTTATAATGATTCTTTTGAAGTTATCTGTATAACTTCTTTTATATGTTTGTCTATAATTTCTGGTAAGAAGGGTATGTCAAGATTTAAGAAACCGCTTGTAATAAGACTTGTTGCTTCATCTTTTGACATTCCCCTTGACATCAAGTATTCAACCTGTTCCTCTGAAATTGGTCCAATAGAGGCTTCATGGGAAAGATCAGCTCTGTCTGCTCCATGGGATATAAGCTGTGGTATGGCATAAATGGAAGCATCATTGGAAAATATGATACCTCTACAGTCAAGTCTTCCCATACAGTAATCTTTTGTCTTTGCTATAAGATCACCTCTTGAATATATAACACTTTTATGATCTGCTATAGTTCTTGCTAAAGACTCTCCCTTTGTATCCTTTCCTTCAAAGATAATTTTAGAGCCAAGGTCAATATATGAATCTTTAAGTCCATAAATAACTGTATTAAATCTTGCAGATGCCCTATCTCCCTTTAGGTATACCGAAGGGAAAGACTGTATTGACTTTACAGGTTTAAGAAGAGCATAGTTATTAACATACACTCCATCCTCTTCAACCACTACAGCTGTTCTTGGACGAACATAAAAGTTTTCTGCCCAGTTATGTATCATTGTAAAAAAGAGTTTACCTCCCTTTTTTACATAAAATTCAGAGATTCCAAGATGAATTCCCACAGCATCTGATTTTGAAAGGGTGCATCCTGTAATTATATGTAATTCAGCCCCCTCTTCAACAATTACAATGTTATGTACGTTTTGACTTATATATCCTTCAGCAATCATCAAACATGTCTGTAGAGGATAATCAAGCTTCTGTCCAGGCAAGATTCTTATGAAATATCCATGAGTAGGATTAAGGGCTACCTGGGCAGTGTATTTGTCTGTGTCAGGCTGAACAATTCTCCAGAAATAATCCTCAAGCCAATCATAAGTTTCAACTGCTTCATTGGTGCTCATGAGTTCAACTTTTCCCTCATATAGCTTACTTAATTTTTTATAAACCACCGAATGATCCATCTGCACATAGGAGCCTGAACGTTCCTTTTCCTCCACATCTACACCAGCCATTAAAGCTGCTTCTTTGGCAAGCTCAGGTAGAAGTTCCAAACTTTCAATTTTTCCTCTCTCGATAAATTTCTGGAATTTATTTAGGTCTATATCTTCTCCATAAAGAGCTGGTTTATTTATTGCTTTTTTTGCT